>CAZYYB010000049.1:0-22580 GCA_964651515.1 uncultured Fibrobacteraceae bacterium | reverse complement strand
GCCGGAAAGCGGCGAGCGGCGAAAATGCTTCCAATCCAACCGAATACCACCCCGAGTAGAAGAACGAGGACCGGCAGCAGGGGCGGCCCCCAGAGAATCGGCATCTGTCGCAAGCTGCGTTCGCAGTGGAAGAGGATCTTGATAAGGTAGAATCCGCCCTCGCCGATGACGCCGCCCGCGAACCCCTGCAGCATCCCCTCGATGATGAAGGGCATGGCAACGGTAAATCGCGTGGCGCCGACCAGCCGCATGGTACGGATATCGCCCAGGCGGCTCGACGCGGTGAGCTGCACGGCGTTGGAGATCGTCGTGAACAGGGCGATGAAGAGCGCACCCGCCAGGGCGATGACCCCGATTAAAAAGTACCGGCGGCAGCGGGCCAGGAAATTCAGCCACTCTCCCGCATACCGGACGGACTCGATGCCGCCCAGGGTCATGATCTCGCTCTGCAGCGTCGCCGCCGCGTCGCCCGGCGCTTCGTAACCGGGCTTGATTGAAATTTCGAACGAAACGGGAAAGGGGTTCTCGTCGACCGCACTGAGCATCTCCTTGCCGTACATCGCGGAGAAACGGTTCCATGCCGCCTCCCGGGAGATGAGGGTAACCGCGGCAACCTGCGGCAGGGAGCGGAGGGCAATGCCGAGGGTCGCAAGCGTCCCGGAATCGGCCGAGGCGGCTTCGGAGACATAGACCACCACCGCCGCCTTCCCCTCCGCGGCATCGAGAAATCTCTTTACGTTATACATTCCGGCGGCCAGCAGGCTCGCGAGCAGGAGCATCGCCGCGATGGTCGCGAGCGAGGCGAAGGTCGCCGCGGTCGGCCGGATAAAGCTATCGGCGCCTTCGCGGAGGTAGAAGCGGAGTGAGGGCATGGCGATGCGATCAACGGTCCGGGTGAAGGGCGGTAATAAACTTCGGAGTATAGAAAATACACTCAATACCGGACAGTGCGGAAGTGTGCGCCGCTCAGGCGCCTTTTTCAGGGGGACCCCTGGAAAATTCCTTTCATGGTTCGACAAGCTCACCGCGGGCGGCCCGATTTCCAAGGGGTGTCTATCTTTCGCCTGGCAAAGAGTTCCGGGATGTTTATCTAAACACCCTTCAGAGGGATGGGAGGCTTCCCCTCATCATAATAAAGGGGGGAGGGTTAAGATGTGCCGCGAGGATTTAACCTCCATATTATTCAATTATTTAAACCGCAGTGACTGCCGTCGGTGGCAATCATCGTTCTTTCCGGTGGCATTCGTTTTGCATTTATTACCATGTGGGCAGGTTGCAGCACCCAAAAACAGAGTAAAAGTTACAGGGCATTGTTAAACTAGACCGAAAGGCACCTTCAATGACAGGAGGCACTATGACTGCCAAGCGAATCTCCCTGATGCTGATTGCGTGCGCGCTCTTTTCATTCCGCGCATCCGCGCAATCACCCGTTCTTACCGGGCCCGCCGACGGCTCGACCGGATCTTCGTCGGCGCTGACTTTGAGCTGGGACACGGTTGCCGGCGATACGGCCTATGATGTTCAGGTCGCCGTCAATTCCTCTTTTTCCAACCCGGTCGTCAACCGCGTAAACCTGACAAAACCATCGACGGTGATTACCGGACTCCCCGCTCATGCGACGTATTTCTGGCGATCGGCGGCGGTGGGAACCTGCGGCACCGGTCCATGGTCGGGCACTTGGTGGTTTTCCCTGGATCCTCTCGCTACGCTGGCGCGTGATCACACCGGGATCAATCCGACATTCTCCCTCACCAAAAGCGGCATTACCTATTCTGTAATGCAAACGAGCCCGGTTGCAATCAGGCTCTATGATATGTCCGGGAAAGAAATGATTGGTTTCAGCGGCGTGCAGCCCGAAGGCAGCTATTCCTTTATGCTTGCCAACCGTAACCTCGCAGCGGGCAATTATGTGCTTCGATTTGCCGCCGGAAATTTTGAAAAGAGTGCGGTCGTTCCGCTCGCTGAAATGCGGTGAAGTCCATGGTTCAAACGGTCGGCACGGCGGGGTAAGTGTTCTTACCCTGCCGTTTTTCGTTGCCGTTTCCGGTGGGGGAACCGGTTCCCCCACCGGAAACGGGTAACAATTTTTCTCAAGAAAGACCGGTCCCTATCGCCGTCCCTTCATCACCTTTTCCGCCAGCCACTCCTCCATCCGCATCGCGCTGTTGTCCCAGGAGAACCTGAGCGCCCATTTGCGGCCCTCCTCCTCCATGGTCCGGCGGAGGCCGATGTCGTCGATCAATGTCCGGATGCAGGCGGCGAGGTCGTCGACATCGTTGAATTTGTAGAGGAGCCCGGTGATGCCGTGGCGCACCGAATCGGTAAGCCCCGGCGCATCGTTGGCCACGACCGCGGTCCCGGCGGCGTTGGCCTCGATGTTCGTGATGCCCCAGCCCTCCTTGATGGAAGGGTTGACAAGGAGCGTCGCGCGGCGATAGAGGTCGATTTTTTCCTCCTCGCTCGAATGGCCCACGAAGAGTACCTGCCGCTCCACGCCGTTTTTCTGCGCGCATTCGCGAAGATGCGCTTCGTCGTCGCCCGCGCCGCAGATGACGAAGCGAAGCCGCCGGTTTTCGCCGTTGAGTCTGGCCATGGCTTCCATCACGATGTCGAGGTTCTTGTAGCGCTTCAGCCGTCCGACATAGAGGAGCAGGTTCTCCTCCTTCTTTCCACCTCGGTCGCGCATGAGCCGTTCGATGTCCACGCTGTTTTCGATGATCGTGATATTCCCGGGCGAAAAGCCGCGCGCCAGGAGTTCGGCAAACGTGCTTTTCGAAACCGTACAGCAGGGGGTGTCGCGGTAGGCCCCGGCGATGCGGTTTTCGAGGAAGAGGATGTACCGCGCCATGGGCCGGGCCGTCACCTCGAAGATGGTGGTGCCGAAGAGGTGGTGGAAAAAAACTCCCGCGGGCATGCGGGGGAAAAACTTCGGGGTAAAGAACGGAATCTTATTGACATCGTCGATGATGCAGTCGATACGGTGTTTCCTGAGGAGGAAGGGGATGAGGAAGGGCGTTTGCCAGTTGAACAGGAAGGTGTTGCCCCACCGGTAGATGACGATCCCGTCCTGCACGTCGCGCGAGGCGCTGCCGGGGAAGCGGGTCGTGAGGAGGACCACCGTGTGCCCCTTGGCGACGAGGCGCCGGAAGATCTCGTGGTAATGGACCTCCGCGCCGCCCGCCTGGGGGTGCTTCATGTCGCGCCAGTTAATGAGCAGGATGTTCATGGTTGCCCGTCCGGGCCGGGCTTCTTCCGCTGCGCGGCGTGCACGCCGCGCGGCATGTTGACGAGGAATTCGATCCCCCCCCACAGGCTTCCGGCGACGCCGATGATCGTCGCCATGAACTGCATGAGGAAAGCGGGCCGGCTCGCGATGCCGGTGAGCGAGAACATATACCCGCCGATGGTTTCCCTGACGCCGAGGGGAAGCGGGATGATCATGAACAGGGCGACGAGCGGGACGAAGATGAAAAAGTAGACGATGTTGTGCGCCGTCAGGATACCGAACGCGGCTGCGGAAAAGATATGGACCGCGATGCGGAGACCCTGGATGAGGCAGGAGAGCACCCCGACCTTCGTGATGAGGGGGAGATGGTTGACATCGAGCCCGGTCACCGCGACGAGGTCGGTGATGAACTCCCGTTTGGGAAGGCGAAGGCGTTCGACAAGCCCGACAAAGAGCCTCCGGAGGCGGCGGCTCGTCAGGAAGGCGAGCATGCCCAGGAACAGGGCGAAGAGCAGTGCGGTAAGCCGGACGAGGAGGAGGACCTTCGGATTGTCGAAGCTTCCCCGCTGGAAAAGGATGGCGCAGCCGATTGCCGCGAAGACCGAGAGGGCGAGGAGACCGGCGAATCGGTCGAGGAAGGTGGCCGCGAAGCCGATCTTCCCCAGGCGGTGGCGCCGCCGGATGTAGGCCACCTTGATGCCGTCCCCGGCCACGGTGCCGATATTGTTGAAGAACATGCCGATGTAATACAGTTCGAAACTTTCGCGAAGGGTAAGGCGCAGGTCCTTGCGGTGGAGCAGAAGGTGCCACTGGTACGCGCCGAGCACGATGCTGAGCACGGTCGCAAGCAGGCCGCAGAGCGCATAGAGCGGGTTGATCGTTGCGCAAGTGACGACGATCTGGTGCCACCCGAGCTTGTGGATGACGTACGAAACGACAATCGCGG
The DNA here is from genome assembly GCA_964651515.1 of uncultured Fibrobacteraceae bacterium. Classification (GTDB taxonomy): domain Bacteria; phylum Fibrobacterota; class Chitinivibrionia; order Chitinivibrionales; family Chitinispirillaceae; genus BOG-1184. Next base: position 18,408 of record CAZYYB010000049.1, on the reverse strand, counting down.
TAACGAGCAGCTTCACCGCCGTCCCCATTGCCCGGGGAATGCGCGGCCCCGTCGGTCCCGGCGATGCCTCAGGTTTGTCGGCCATGATCGGTTCCCGTCGGGGCGGTGGTCGTCCGTTTTTTCCGTGCCGCGGCGAGGCCGAGGGCGAGCATCGCAAGGGTCGCTGCCAGGCAGGCGAGCGATACGATGAGACCCGTGCGGAAGGCCCGGTCGTCGTAATAGCAGCGGACGACGTGCTTTCCCGCGGGCACCTCGATCGCCCGCAGCGCGTAGTCGGCGCGATAGAGCGGCGCCGGCCGTCCGTCGACGGTCGCTTTCCAGCAGGGGTAGTGGATTTCGCTCAAGACGAGAAAACCGTCGCGGCCGGTTTCGACCACGGTTTCGATGCTGTTCAGCGAGTAGCCGGTGATGGACGCTTTCCAGGGAACCGAGTCGCACCCCGCGCATGAAGCGATCGACGGCTGCCGTTCGAGGAGGATCGCATGGACGCAATCGAAGGCACCATTGCGCAGGGTGGAGAGGGCGTCGCTGTCGGGCATGACCGCATAGCGGTAGACCATGCGGGCGCGCGGCAGGTAGCCCGGGTTCGGCGCAAGGCCCAGGCGGCCGCTCGCCGAATCGAGCCTGATCGCATACTTAACATTAAGTATGTCGAGCACCTGTTGCTCGCGTTCGGTAAGCTCGTGGCGCAGGCGCAGGGGGTTGTACCCTTCCATGAGGAAAAGACGGTGGACGCTTCCCTCGTTTTTCCGGAAGACCATATGACCGCCGCCCAGATCCTTCGAGCCGGGATTCGAATCGCGCGAGTTGATCCTGAAATATTCGCTCCGCCCCTCGTCCTGGAGCTCGCGGGTCATGTCGTTCATCTGGTACATGGCCTCCGGGCTCTCGGGGAGGGAGGCGAAGCCGTAGCCGTACAGCAGAAAATCGACCAGGGCGACGGCAACGGCGCCTGTCGCCGCGACCCGTGGGGTGATCTTTCCGGCGAGCCGAAGCGCGATGAGAGCGGCGGAGGCGGCGGCGAGCAGCGCAAAGAGCCAGCAGGCGCCCGAGAGCGCGGGGTAGATCTCTCGCTCGACGTACGGGGCGATCCTCGCGGCGTTACCGGCGAAAACGTGGGAGGAGAGCATGAAATCGACGACATTATCTTTGAAGAGGCCCGCCGAAACGAGAGCCGCCCCGATGACGGCGGCGGCCGCGAACCCGAGAATGCAGAATAGTGTTACCCGCCGCTGCCTCTGGCCGCCGGCCTTTCGCGCGGCGAGGAGCGCCTGCAGGCCGAACGCGGCGAGGACCGCGACCGAAAAATTGATCATGAAGGCGAACCGGCCGGGAATGCGGAACCGGTTGAAGCCGGGAAGGATCGAGTCGGCGATTCTGTAAAGAAAGAACGAATCCCCCATGGAGAGCAGGAAGGACACGAGCGCCATGAGCGCCAGGAAAAGGACCATGGGCGTCCGCGCCAGTGCGAGGGCGACCGCCGCAAGGAGCAGCGGCAGGATACCGCAGTAGATCGCGGTCTCCCAGTAGGAGTGGACCCCGCCGCGCACGTCGTTTTCGCCGATCCCCCAGTAGGCGGTTTGCGGCGTCCCGAAGAACTTGGGCACGAGGAGCGTGACGAACCGGTAGGGGTAGAAGGAGCCTTCGCACGACTCGTGGAACCCGAGTGACGGGCGCGAGGAGTTCTTGCCGAGCTCGTCGGTCGGCAGGAGCTGGACCGCGGTCATCCCGACGCTTGCCGCGACCAGGAGCGCGAACAGGCCCGCCTGCACCCCCTTCGACCGCAGCGGCGCGACCGGAGGCTTCCCGTCCCCTCGCCGGAACACGAGGAAGAGTCCGTAACCGCCGAGCCAGTAATAGGTGTATAGCATGAGCTGCGGGTACCCGGCGAGAAATGCGGTCGCGAGCGTCAGGCTGCACAGGGCGAGGTAGACGAGGCTTCGCCGCAGGAGCATTCTGCGGAAGAGGAAAACGACGAGCGGAAACCAGGCGGCGGTCTGAATCAGGTTGGTGTGAAAAATATGGGCGGTCAGGGTACCGCTGAACATGAAGGCGATGGCGCCGAACAGGGCGGCGGCGGGCCCGAGCTCCAGGTCGCGGCAGAGCCAGTACATGAAAATGCCCGCGAGCAGGATATGGCCGATGATCTGGTATTCGACAATCAACGGACTCAGCCAGTCGGCGGAGGCGAAGGGGGTGAGCAGGAGGTTCAGCGGATAGAGCACCGCGGCCTGGACATCGGCGAAAAACGGCATGCCCGAAAATACGTAGGGGTTCCAGAAGGGAAAAACACCGTGCCTGAGGCTGACGGCGGCGAAGAGCCGGTAGATGAAATTCTGCTCCGGAAAGTCGTTCCAGAGCCATCCCTGGCCGCTCAGGATCGGCCAGTAGAACAGCGCCACCACCGCCGCGAGGAGGCCATAGGGGAGGAACCGGCGCACCCCCTTACGCTCTGCTCCCCCTGCCGCCGCTTTTTCCCCGGCGGGCCGATGCTGCGTCGTCGGGGGGGGGGAGTGTTTCCGCCGCTCGATCATGGGTCATTCGCCCTGTTCCGCGCCGACTCCCGGTACCACGGGCTCCTCGGGCCTGTCGCCTGACTTGTGAATGGAATCGAGGATCCCGTTGACGAACTTTCCCGACTCGTCCAGACCGTAGGTTTTTGCGAGCTCCACCGCCTCGTCGATTACCACCTTGAACGGGACGTCGCTGAAAAAAAACAGCTCGGCCGTGGCGAGTCGCAAAACGTTGCGATCGAGCGCCGCCATGCGCTTCATCTCCCAGTTCGCGGCGTGACGGGCGATGGTTGCATCGATGATCGCGAGCGATGCCACGGTTTTTCCGACGAGTTCGGCGGCGTAGCGCTTGTTGTCGGGAGCGACAAACCTTCCCTCGCCGATCCGGTCGAGCATGACCCGCCATTCGGCCATTCCGTCGATCTCGCAGGCGTACAGGGTTTGCAGCGCAAGCTCACGCGCCTTGTGTCTGCTTTTCGTCTGTGCGCCATTCTGCTTTTCACTCATGGGGGATGCGATCTCTCTCTTTTGTTATACGGTGTCCGGTTCAGGCCGTCGGAAATTTGCCCCACAGATCGGCCATCTCGATCGCGCTCTGGGCGGCATTCCACCCCCGGTTGCCCGCCTTGGTGCCCGCCCGTTCGATGGCCTGGTCGATGGTATCGGTCGTCAGGACGCCGTTGATAACGGGGATACCCTGGTCGAGCCCGACCTTGGCGATCCCCTTCGAGGCCTCCGACGCGACGAAGTCGAAGTGCGGTGTCCCGCCGCGGATGACCGCGCCCAGGCAGATGACGGCATCGAACCGCTTCGAAGCGGCCAGCTTCTGAGCGACAAGCGGAATTTCGAGCGCTCCGGGCGTCCAGACGATGGTGATGCTCTCCCGGTCGGTCCTGTGTCGCAGAAGGCAATCGAGCGCGCCTTCGAGCAGTTTTTTCGAAATCAGGTCGTTGAACCGGCTGATGACGATCGCGAATCGTTTTCCCGATCCGTCCAGCAGTCCCTCTATTACGGATGGCATGCAGTACCTCCTTCGAATAGGTGTCCGAGTTTTTCTTTTTTCGTGGACAGGTATCGCGCGTTCTCTTTCTTCGGCCTGATTTCGAGAGGCACGCGTTCCACCACCTTCAGGCCATACCCCTCCAGCCCGATGATCTTGCGCGGGTTGTTGGTCATGAGGCGGATGGACGTGATGCCGAGATCGGCGAGAATCTGCGCACCGATCCCGTAGTCGCGAAGATCCGGGGCGAAGCCGAGCGATTCATTCGCTTCCACGGTATCGAGGCCCTTGTCCTGCAAAGCATAGGCCTTGAGCTTATTGACAAGACCAATACCCCGTCCCTCCTGGCGCAGGTAGAGAACGACCCCGTCCCGTTCGCTGATTATCTGCATGGCGCGATGGAGCTGCTCGCCGCAATCGCAGCGGTACGATCCGAGGACATCGCCGGTAAAACACTCCGAGTGGACGCGAACGAGGGTGGGAGTGTCCGGTTTGACGGCTCCCTTGCGCAACACCAGGTGGGTGTTGTTGGACAGCAGCTCTTCGTAGGCAATGATTTCGAAGTCACCCCACGCGGTGGGAAGTATGGTCTGCGCGACGGGGCGGACAAATTTTTCATGCGCACGGCGAAAGGCGATGAGATCGGCGACGGAAACGATTTTGACGCCGTGCTTCGCCGAGAACGTGCGGAGCTGCGGCATGCGCGCCATGGTGCCGTCCTCGTTCATGATTTCGCAGATGACCCCGGACGGAAAGAGTCCGGCGAGGCGGGCGAGATCGACCGCCGCCTCGGTCTGGCCGCACCGGGTGAGGACGCCTCCCTCGCGGCTGCGGAGCGGAAACATGTGCCCCGGTTTGACAAAGTCGTCGGGCGTCGCCGCCGGATCGACGAGCCGGCGGATCGTGGTCGCGCGATCGGCCGCCGAAATGCCGGTCGTGGTGCCCTCGCTCGCTTCCACCGAAATGGTGAATCCGGTCCCGAACCGGGAGGTGTTGTCCGAAACCATCATGGGTATCTGGAGCTCGTCGAGCCGCTTTCCCTCCAGGGCGACGCAGACGAGGCCCCGGCACTCGCGCACCATGAACGCGATCGATTCGGGAGTGCATTTTTCCGATGCTATCGCAAGATCGCCTTCATTCTCGCGGTCCTCGTCGTCGACGATGATGATAAATTTCCCCGCGCGAAAATCCTCGATGGCCTGCCGGATGCCTGAAAAATCTTTCAAAATCCAAACCTTTCCATTTGTTCGAGAAGCGATTCGCCCTTTGCGCCGGGAGCCGTCTTCCGGCAGCGCAGGAGTCGATCGAGATACCGGGCGATGACATCGCACTCGATATTGACCCGGTCCCCGACACCCTTGTTCCGCATTGTCGTTGCGGTAAGGGTGGTCGGAATGAGCGCGACGGCGATGACGGCGTCGCTCGATTCGGCGATGGTCAGGCTGATGCCGTCGATCGCCACCGATCCCTTTTCGGCCATGAAGGGCCGGCAGGAGTCGGGTACCTCGATCGTCCGGCGTCGTCCGGCATCTTCGGCATGGTCGGCGACGATGGTTCCCGTGCCGTCGACGTGGCCGAGCACCATGTGCCCGTCAAAACGAGCCTGCGCGGAGAGGGGCCGTTCCAGGTTTACCTCGCCTCCCGGCCGGATCGTCGCGAGCGTTGAACGGGAGAGCGTTTCCCCCACCGCCGTGAAAAAGAGCGCCGGTCCGCGGGTGTGTTCAAGGGTCAGGCAGACGCCGTCGACCGCGACCGAGGCACCCTTCGTCGTCACGAAGGCAGGATCGGCCGGCCGGATACCGATCAGTGCCGAATCGCCATTCCGCTCGACGGCAATAACGGTGCCGATGGTTTCAATGAGGCCGGTGAACATCGTCGACTTTCTTACTTTATTATAGGAGCGCCGCGGGAAATCATCAAAAAATACTCGGAAACGGCCGGGGGGAGCAAGTCGGCTGCAACGAAGGATGAGGAGGAAGGGGAGCGGCCGAGCCGGATGCCGACAGAATAGTCGCCGCCCGGCCGCTTTTCGCACGTGTTCAGTGGATCTCCGATGTCTCGACCGACGGGCCGCAGGCGTTAAGCACGTTCGCACGGGTCGGTGGGGGCCGGGGCGGGGGCTCCCGCTCTCCCCGCAATCGCCCGCTCGTACGCCCTCACCGTCGCCTCCGCGGCCGCTTCCCAGGTAAAACGGGATTGGAGCCGGTTCCGCAACGCTTCGCGCAGCGACCGCTCCGCATCGCGGGAATCCCAGGCCCCGGCGACGGCCTGCGCAATGGAGCGCCAGTTCGCCGGATCGCAGTAGCGCACGCCGTCGCCGAAATATTCGAACTCGGAGGAGCGGTTGCTCACCACGAGCGGACACCCCGCCGCGGCCGCTTCCAGATTGGCAAGCGAGGCACCTTCCGCCCAGCTGGGGAGCGCAACGACCCGTGCCGCGGCATAGGCCGAGGCGAGATCCTTCCGGTCGAGTTGCGGAATAAAGAGCGTCAGGGGCGTCGCGAGGGAGCGGCAGACGGCTTCATAATCGGGTTCCCCGACCTGGCCGACCAGCACCACGGGCAGGCCGCTTTCGCGGAGGGCGTGGAGCAGCATCGCCTGGTTCTTCCGGCGCTCGATCCTGCCCACGCACAGCACGAAATCCCGTACGCCGAAGCGCGAAACGAACGCGTCGGGCGAGGCGTTCCCGAAGGAACCGTAATCCGCGGCGTTATGCGCAACGGTAAATGGTTTCCGTGAAACGCCGAGGCAGATCGCGATACGCTGCATCTCTTCGGTCGAAAGCGTGACCAGGTGATCGGCGAGCGTGACGATTTCGCGCAGCATGGCGGTTGCGTTTGGAAAAACCTCCATCCCGCGATGGCGCGATCGGTTGTCCACCATGAGTGAGCCGTCGGCAAGGGCGTCGAGATAGCCCGCCCGCGCCTCGGCCGTGTTCGTCGGCGCGAAGATGAGCATCGTCGCCCTGCCTGCCCAGGTGCTCTCCGCGAGGTCGAGAAAGATGGGCGAGAGGACAAGCGGGATGCCGGTGCTTTTCAGGTGGCGCATCTGGGGCAGGGCCTCCCACGGGGCCCACACGTTGAACACGTGCGCGACATCGAATCCGGCGGTACGGGGAGCGGCTTCGAAGCTCGTTTCGACACGGTGACCCGCGGTTTCGAGGAGGCCGCGGAGGATCGGGATGCGGATCGAGGGACCGCCGGTGAGCGTTTCGGGACGCGCGACCAGGAGGATGCGCAGGCCGCCTCTCCTTGCGCTCCGGGAGGCGGCGGGCGCGCTCGTCATAAGCGATTGCAGCGGTGCACCGGTCCCCTCCGCGGCCGCACGGGCCGCCCGGGCGATCGGCATGACGGCCCCGGCGGCGCTCCCGGCCTGCGGCAGGAGCCTTTCGAACAGCGTATGGTGTTCCAACGCCCAGGCCTGCCAGGTGCGCCGCTCGACCGAGGCGCGCAGCGCGAGTTTTTTCCGCAGCAGCTCTTCGATCCGGTTGCGCAACTCGTCGAAATTGCCCGCCGCATAGTCGATGTGCGGCAGCTCCGGCACGAAACCGACCGGGGGAGACACGACCTCCTTGCCCGCCGCGAGCGCTTCGAGCACCGGCATGGGGCCGCCCTCATACTGCGACGGCACGAGCAGGACATCGATGATGCGGTAGAATTCGGCGAGGTGGTCGTATCCCATCACCACGCCGCCCGGCGGCCAGCCCTCGCCGCAGAAATACCACTTGGTAAATGGGATCGCCATGGCCTTCGCGACGAGCGCCTCGCCCTTGCGGCCGGTGGCATAGGTGCGGCCCGCCACGCCGATCCGCAGTTCCGGGGAAAATTTATCGAGCTCGACGCCGGGCATGATGGTGGCGGTGCGACAAACGTTGTTTTCGCGGAGCAGCCGCTCGTAGGTTGCCGACATGCACACGCAGAAGTCGGCCGCGCCCGCGGTCTTGAAAAAGAGCTCCCGCGCTCCGGGCGCGTTCTCCTCGAGGTGGGTAAAGAGCGCCATGTCGAAGGCGTTTTTCTTCCTGAAGGCGTGGTAATTGATGTGGTAGTTGATAAACGCATCGTCCCGCGGGCCGTCCCCCACCGAAACGTAATCGAGGCGGCGTTCCAGTTCGAGCCCCATGCGCTCCAGGATCCATCCCCGGTCGACGAGATTGACATGAACGACTTTCGGGCGGCCGCGCACCGGGCGGGGCACGGCCGGCGGCGCGGGAATCGGTGCGGCAAAGGGAATCGTCTCCTGCACCGTCGGCGCGGCGCCCGGTGCGGCGGGCGGCTTGACCGCCACGACCCTGAGGCTGTAATCGGGCGGGATGCGGACGATGTCCCGGAATCCGGCGGTTTCGAGGAGGGCCTTCAGGAGGTCGAAATCGTAGGAGGCGCAGTGGAAATTTTCCGGGTACTCCTGGCCCGCGAACATCTTCATCATGGCCCAGGTCGCGGGCGTGTAGCCGCCGAAGATCCGGCGCGCGTCCTCGATGTAGCTTTTATCAAGATGCCGGTCGGTCCGTCCTTCCAGGTACATGCGGCAGAGATAGTTGAAATCCGGCGTGTAAATAATCGCCCTCCCGCCGGGTGCGAGCACGCGGAACCAGTCGGCCAGCGTATCGCCGACCCGGCGCCAGGAGACATGCTCGATGCTCGAATGGGAGAGGATCTCGGCGATGCTTCCCTCCCGGAAAGGGAGATGCAGGATATCGCCCGCGACATCGAGCCCCGGCAGCCCGAAGCGGCAGTCGAAGTGCAGGTAGCCGGGTTGGGGTCTTTCGCCCGAGCCGATCTCGAGCCTGAACGCCTTGCGTACCGGAAGGTCGCTCATTTTAACGCACCGGGACCGCGCAACGCTTAACCGCCTTGACCCAGTAGGCCGCCGGAAAATCGGCGCCGGGATCCTTATCGATCTCCCTGATCTCCAGAACGTCGTACCGGTCGCGGAGCAGATAGTCGATCGCGTGCCGGGTGAACCGCCAGAAGTCGCCGGGGGCGTCATGGATTGCCTGACGGAAAGGCACGCCGAGCAAAAGCGTTCCGGCCGGGGTGAGGATACGGGTAATTTCCGCCAGGGCCCGATGGAAATCGTCGACGTGTTCGAGGACGCCGCTGCAGAAGATGCCGTCGTACCGGTCGTCGGCGATGGTTGCCATGTCGCGGACATCGAGGGCGAGGTCGGCCCCGCCGAAAATATCCGAGGTCGTGTAGGAGCTTGCCGATGAGAAGTAACCGCGGTAGCTGCCGCCCTCGCCGTCGGCATCGTCGCGGCTGCCGATGGAGAGCACGGCACCCCGTACCGCCGCGGCATTCGCCCGCAGCCAGCCGTTCGATTCCACCCGACTCCTGCTCGGCGTGCCCTGCGGCGACCGGGGCGGCCTTTCCATCGATGCCGCTCCCGTGCCCGAAGCCGGCGTAACCCGCAGGGGCCGCCCGGTAATGGCCGGAAAATTCTTTTTGATGCGCATGATCGTCCTCCCGTATCCGCCTGGTTTCTCGCGCTTCTTGACCCTCGTCAAAAAGCAGTATACAATTATTGCGGAAAGAATTGAACAGGTTTTATAAAGCTGCGCGCGAGGGTATCCACGGATGCCCTCCGGATGGAGGAGTCGTGCTTCAAAGCGGGTTCAACGTCATCGGCTATGCAAGCGCAAACCTCGGCCTCGGGGCCGCGGCAAGGACCACGATCAGGCTTCTCCTCGAATGCGGCCGGCCGGTGGCGGTCGTGGACGTCGATGCCGGGTTCGGGCGGTCCGGCGTGGACCATAGCTTCGACCATCTGCGGGTCGGCGCGGGTCGCGAGCCTCCCCATGCGATCAATCTGATCCACCTGAATCCTCCCGAGTACGAGGCGTTCTGCAAAAAGGGATTCACGTGGCTCCGGCCCGGCGAGCGGTTCAATGCTCTGGTGCCTTTCTGGGAGCTTCCCGTGGTGCCGCAATGCTGGATTCCGCCCCTGAGGCGCCTTGACCTGATCCTCGCCCCGACCCGCTACATCGAACACATGATGGCGGTCCAGGCGGGAGGGGTTCCGGTCCGTCACTACCCGCAGACGGTTTTTATCCCGCCGGGCATCGCGCCCGACCGCGCCGCGTTCGCCCTCCCCGCGGATGCCCTGCTCTTTGTCATGGGCTTCGAGATGTTCAGCGACATCAACCGGAAGAACCCCTGGGCAGCCATCGAGGCGTTCGACCGCGCCTTCACGAAAGGGGACAACGTCGCGCTGGTGGTCAAGGTCAACAATCCCGGCGCGCTCGCCTCCTTTGCCGCTCCGCTCGAAAAGCTGCGGGCCGCCGCGGAGCGAAACGGCCGGATCCTCATCATCGACCGGCCGCTTTCGCATCGCGACGTGCTGACCCTGTATGCGAGCTGCGACGTGCTCGTCTCCCTGCATCGCGCCGAGGGCCTGGGACTCTCGCCCATGGAGGCCATGGCGCTCGGCAAGCCGGTGATCGCGACCGACTGGTCGGGGAACATGGACTTCATGACCGATGCGAACTCCTGCCTCGTCGGTCACCGGCTCGTTGCCGCCCGGTCCGATGCGCAATCGGGCTACAACCCCGTCTATGTGGGGGCCGATACCGTCTGGGCCGATCCGGACATCGACGAGGCGGCTTCCTGGATGCGGCGCCTTGCCGCGGACGCGCCGCTCCGCGCACGCGTCGGCGGTCGGGCCCTGGCAAGCATGCGGGCGACCCATGCCGCCTGCCGCACCGGGAAAACCTGGCGTGAGGTCGACCTCCTCCGCGAACATACGCTACGGGTGCGGGAGCTTCGCGGGCCGACCCGGACGGCGAAATTCCGCCGCGGCCTCCGGGTTCTGTTCTGCAACCGCGGCAACGCCTTCGACATGCCGGGAGGCGACACGGTGGTCATGAGGAGGCTGAAGGAGGGGCTCGAACGAAACGGCGCCGTCGTGGAGCTGTGCGGCGATCCCCGCGTGGCAGACATGCGGCCGTACGATCTGATCCACGCCTTCAATCTCACGCTGCCCGCCGTTGCCGAGGCGACGGCAAGGTCGGCGATAGTCAACAATAAGCCCCTGGTGGTGACGACCTTGCAGGAGGATTTCACGCGCTACCTGCATAAGGCGGCCGCCGCGTGCTCATGGTTTGCCTCACGGGCCGCCGCGGATGCGGTCGGGCGCAGCGCCATGCTCCCGCTCGAAGCCGCGCTGGCCGCCGCGGCACCGGCGCCGCTCCTCACCTCGCCGCTTGCGGGGCGGGCGGCGAACCTGCTCTTTGCATGCGGCGAATCCGAGGCCGCGCTGCTCCGCGGCTGGTTCGGCCACGACCGTACGGCGTCGGTACCGTTCGGCTCCTCGGTGCGCGATCTGCCGGTCGGGCCATCGCTCTTCGAGGAGCGTTTCGGCGTCAGGGATTTCGTCCTGTGCGTCGGCCGCGTCGAGCCGCGGAAGAACCAGCTCATGCTGCTGTATGCGCTGGAGCAGTCGGCTATCCCCGTCGTCTTTGCCGACGGCGGGTTCACCTACCAGCCCGGTTACCTTGCGCTCTGCCGCACCATGAAGCGGCGGGGCCCTACCGTGTACACCGGAAGGCTCACCGACGAGCTGCTCGTCTCGGCCTACCGCGCCTGCCGCCTGCACTGCCTGCCGAGCTGGTACGAGCTTCCCGGCCTCGTCTCGCTCGAAGCGGCGCTCTACGGCTGCGGCGTCGCGGCGTCATCGTGGGGCTCGCTCCCCGATTATCTCGGCGATTCGGTCGCCTGGTTCGAGCCCGACGATCCGGCCGGCATGCGGGCGATCGTCGAAAGCGGCTTCGGCCGCACGGATGCATCGGCCGCCGTTGCCGCGGAGCGGGCGCGCTCCTTTACCTGGGAGTTCTTCGTCACGCGAACCCTGGAGCATTACGAACGGGTGGTCGACGACCATGTCCGCTTCGCCCCCGCCCTCGTCGAGGAGGCGGAAAAAAACCTGCCGACCGACAGGCTCGTGACCTTTGTCGGCACCATCGTCGGGTTCGTCGAGAAGGGGAGATTTGCCGATGCACTCCGCTATTACGATACGGCCCGGAAATCGGTCGCCGGGAAATTTGACGAACTGGATAAGGTCGATGCCCTGATGGAGAAGGTACGGCGGCGGGAAAGTCTCAAGCCGGCGGCCGGCCGAGCCGGGGAACCCGCGAAGCGAGGTTCCCCCACCGGAAGCAGCAAAAAAATCTAATGCTATCAAATGGGTCCAGCGCAGAGCATATTTTAACCCATCGAGGGAAAAAATGCGCATCTGGTTCGCCCTGGCACAGCCCCGTAATATCTTCAGCGGTACCTACCGTCTCGTTTCCTCCCTTGCCGGGGAGTTGACGCGAAAGGGCCATACCGTCAGGGTCATCTGGTCGGCAAAGCGGGGAGGGAGCATCGCACGGTTCCTCTTTTCCCTTCGCCTGCTTTTCACGCTGCTCCTGTCCTTTTTCCGGCGCCCCCACTGGATCGTCACCCCCTCCTCCGAAGGGCTCTTCTGCGCCTGGGCCGCCCGCCTGGGCCTGGTGAGCACCCGGACCGCGGTGCGCAGCCTCGGCTGGGAGGAGATGTCCTTCGAGATCGAGCGCCGGCTGCCGCGTTCGGTCGTGCCCCACCCCACCCCGCTGGCCTCGCACCTTGCCGCTGCCGCCATGCTCCGCACCGCGCTCCTGCGCACCGATGCCTGCATCTGCGGCTCGATCGGCGAGGCCCGGTGGCTCAAGCGGCGCTACCCCAAACTTGCCGGAGCCATCAAGGTCGTGCCCACCGGATGCGACCATGCACCCAAACCGTTCTGGCCGTCGCAAGCCGAATGGCCCATGAGTTTTCTCGTCGTCGGGGAATTTACCTGGAAGAAAAACATCGATTACGCCATCGAGCTTTTCAGCCGACTCTCCCAGGTGCTTCCCGAGGCCCGGCTCTTCTGCGTGGGGAGCGGCAGCATTCCGGAGAACCGTCGCAAAATCATCGACGGTCTCGGGGACGCGATCTTCATCGTGGAGCATGAGCTGCCGCACAAGATGTTCCGCTGGTACGAGACCTGCCCCTTCCTCATCGCCGCCTCGCGCTACGAGGGTGGCCATCCCCTGCCGGTCCTCGAGGCGCAGAGCCGCGGCATGGTGGTCTTTGCAAACACTATTCCGGCGGTCGGCGAGATCGTCCGCGACGGTCACGACGGCATCCTCCTCACCGGGTGCGCCGCCGAGGCGGACGCCGCGCGCATCGCCGCGGTCTGCAACGATCGTGAACGGTGCACCGCGATCGGTCTCGCCGCCTGGAGGAGCGCATCGCGAAAGAGCTGGGAGCGCCAGACGCGGCGGCTCATCCGGGTCCTTTCGGCGAAATAGCCCCGTTCCCCGGCCGGACAACCGGCGCGCACTAAAGTATTTTTTTAATAATGGAACCGATACATCCCGACACACCGATCGATCCCGAAGCGAAGGAGCACCTCGACCGGCTGAGTAACGGCGCGGTCCTCCTGGCGCGCGATGCGCTTCAGGACCCGAATTTCAAGGCTTCGGTCGTTCTTATCTGCATCTACAGCAGGGAAGCCGGGGCGTATGGGCTGGTACTCAACCGGCGTTCACACATGCCGCTGTCGGAAATATTCGACGGATTTTCAGAGATGCTCGAACCCCGTGAGGTGTTTATCGGCGGGCCGGTGCAGCAGGAGGAGATCCAGATCGTCCAGATTACCGATGACCCGGTCCCGGACTCTCACCCGGTGGCGCCGCGGGTCTATCTGGGCGGAAAATGGGAAAACCTCGACCAGATGTTCATGTTCGACGAGGCGTCGACCCATCTGTTCCTCGGCTATTCCGGCTGGGCAGCGGGGCAGCTCGAAGCCGAAATTGCCGCCGGGGCGTGGCAGGTGTACCGCATCAACCTGGAAACGCTGCTGCAGAATATCGATAAGGTGGTTACCGGTGATATGCAGAGCATCGAAGCGTACCTGGGAACGATCACGGCCTGAACGCTGCCGCAAAGAAACCGCCTATTCCCCGAGCATGCTCGCCAGATCGTTGTCTTCGGTAACCTTCCTCTCCCGGTAGCGGGCGAAGGAACGATTGACATCATCCTTCGTGTACGAGTAAATTTTCGGCGCGATCTTCTCCGAGTAGGCGGCCATCATCCGCGCGCGGAATCCCGGATCCTTATAGAGACGCAACCGGCGGCGGAGTTCGCCGGATATCCGGTTCTCCATGCCGCACGACTCGTGCAGCTTGCTGTCGATGGACCGGACGTAGTTCGGGAAATCTTCGAGAATCGAATGGTCGACGCGGTGCTCGACGCCGTCGGCGTTGACCGTGTCGGCAATCACCACGTCGCCGACCATGATTTCGAGCGCGTCCTCCTCGATCTTCGACGGGTTGGCAAAGTAATCGATCCCCCTGCCGCTCTCGAACCCCTTTGCGTGCATGTAGGCAAGTACCCTGGTGTCTTCGTCGGAGATATTCTCGTCGCTGCAAATGGCGTAGACCCGCATGGCGTCGCCGAAATATTGTTTGGAGAAATAGTTGTCCATGATAACCCCCTTCAGTGGAAAAATCGCCCCGCACGACCCAAACCGCTCCTGCCAATGAAAATAAAAAAAGAAAAGACCTATTTTCATAAATATTCGATGGGGAAATTTCTTCCCGCCGGACCTTTCGGGAGTGCCCTGAAGGGGTAACTTGAAGTGTCGATGCTAATACCATGATAACCGTGCGATTCCGATTTTGTGAAAATTTGAACGATTTTTTGCCCCTTTCGCGCCGTAACGTTTCCTTTTCGGCGTCCCTCGGCGATCGCACCTCCATCAAGGATGCGATCGAGTCCCTCGGCGTCCCGCACACCGAGGTCGCCGCGATGGCCGTGAACGGCGCGGGGGTCGGGTTTTCTTACCGGTTGAAAAACAGTGACGAGGTGACGGTTTACCCGGCCGGAGCGATTCCCGCTCTGCAATCGCACCCGCCGCTTCGTCCCCCGCCGCCCCGCCCTTTTCATCTGCGACGTACACCTGGGGAGGCTGGGCAGGTTTCTGCGCCTCCTCGGATTCGATACCCTCTACCGCAACGATTATGCCGACGGCGAGATTGCGGCCGTCGCCCGCAGGGAGGGACGAATCGTCCTGACGCGGGACCGGGGCCTTCTCAAACGCGGCGAAGTGACACACGGCTATTGCGTACGATCGGATGAGGTGCGCGAACAGGTGCGCGAGGTGACGGTGCGGTTCGCGCTTTCCGGGACAGCCCGTCCATTTACACGGTGCACCGAATGCAACGGGACGGTCCGGCCGGTTGAAAAATCGGAAATCATCGGGCGGCTCAAGGAGAAAACGAAATTGTACCATGAGAATTTTTCCCGGTGCGACGGGTGCGGGAGGGTGTACTGGGAGGGGTCGCACTATGGGAAGCTGAAGAAGGCGGTGGAGGAGGCGAAAGAAATTCCGGGAATCGGCCGGTCTCCCCTCCGGCAGGGGTTACCGCCCGCTTCCGCACGACATGCACCGTGAGCGGATAAAAGAGCGTCACCCTGCTTTTTACGTGCTTCAAACCTGCCGCCGCAAACATCCGCCGGTACTCTGCGGCGCCGTACTGCTTCACATGCGCCTTCTCATGCTATTGCGCCGGTCGATCCGGCGGGTAAAAAAATCGTCGGGACGGGAGCGGGCAAAGGGGGCTCCCTATGTGCCGGCGGCCTGCAGCGTTCCCTTCCCTCCCGTTGCCGAATAGGCAAAATACAGGGGGATAAATCGCAATTTCTCGTCGGGCAATTCGCCTTCCAGGAAATAGCGGAGGCTGGTTATGGCGCGGGGACATGCCTGGATCTCGTCGATAAAAAGCAGCGTCTTTCCGGGTACGATCCGCTGCGATACGAGGATCTCCAGATCGGCGATGATCCGCTTCGCCTGCAGGTTGCCTTCAAAAACGCGCCGCAGGTCGGAGTTCCGTTCCAGGTCGATGCCGACAAAGCTTTCGAAAGCCGCGCTCCCGAACTGCTTAACCGACCAGGTCTTGCCCACCTGGCGCGCGCCTCTGATGATCAGCGGCTTGCGGCGGGGGCTCGCGGCCCAGGCTTTCAGGTCGGGGCGTCGATGAAGCGTTTCATGGTTTTTTGCCTCTATTTTGACCCAAAAAGGGAATATTGTGCGATGAGTTTAATAATACCAGGTTAAAATAGACCGGATCATTAAGAAATACAAGGGTGTTTTAGAAAAGAGGACGATAGGATTATCCGAACCGCGAATTCGCGGATTTCCGGATTCAGGGGAGTAAATGCGACATTTTGAGAAAAAGAGAAAAAAGCCGACGATAAAATGGGGTCATGCGCTACCGGGAGGACAGAGAAAGTTGGACCTGCCGAAAAAGCATCGGTAGAAAAGTTATTTTAGGAAAATTGCATTCGCGAGAAAGCCTTCACTCATGAAAACCAAAATGGTTATCCTTGTTTCATTTCTCATTTTATTTCACATCCATCTCATAGAAAATCAGAGAAATGATAGAGATTTACCTATCTGCTATTTTCACGAAGGGCCGGGTTGCGTGCGGTTAATCATTAATCCATTGAAAACAAAATCGCGCGAAATTATATTAAATCACTCAAAGAGCCAGCTATGATCATTTTCATACCCTCCCCGCAAACAGCATGCCTGAAAGCATGCCTCTTTCCCCGTGATTTGCTGTGATGGTTGCCTATTACGGCAAATATCATGCTTATAAATTCACCATCATTGAAGGAGTCCCTATGCGAGTATTTGCGTTTTTTTTGTGCCTGCTGCCTGCAATGATTTCAGCACAGCAGTATTATCAGGCGTCGGGACAAACTCAGGTGTTCACCCTGACCGCCGGAACCAAAGCCGGACCCAGCGCAGTCCTTCCCGGAAGCCGGATAGCGCGATCCGTTGCGTCGCATATGCTCATAACCACTCAGAACGGCGTTCATATAAGCGTAGCCGGTGTTCAGGGACAAGGCAGGGTTTCCATATATAACCTTGCGGGCAAAAGGGTACAATCGGCTGAAGTTACCGGCGCATCCTCGTTTGCGCTCCGATCCGACCTTTCCAACGGCGTGTATTTCGCACGGCTTGAGGTGAACGGTCGATTAGTTCAGTCCACCCGTTTCTGGAAGGCGAGGTAAGCCATGATAACACGAAAAATTGTTTACATGGTGATCCTTGTCGCTGCAACGTTTGCAACAGCTCAGCAGTTGCAGGTGGATTCGGTAATGGTTGATACGGTATGGAACAGCGACAGCTCCTGGTACAGCAATCAGGGCATATTGCAGCAGCGGAATAGCCGGGACCTGTACGTATCGTTCAAGCCCATGCCAGTTGGCGGCGGGATGGCCCAGTGCTTCGTGACGATGACTTTTGACAGCGCAAAAATCTGGGTTCCCGTCTCCGACTCGTTCATTGTGCTTGATTCCGGGCTCTCCTCGCTGATTCAGTGCGGCACGGCGGGAAAGGTGAAGCTCAGGGTTCTGGGGCAGGACCGTCCGGGTGTAGCCTTCAGGATAACCGCGCAGCAGTGGCAGCCGACAATAGAAGGCAATCCGAACTTGGTTGTTCAAGGGGGAATTTTGACTACCCTCGTGCCCGGCGCTTCATGCAGCGTCAACCTGCAATGCAGCCTGAATAACGCTGCGCAGGGGCTAGGATTCGCGCCGATTGCGAAGGTATGGTGGGACGCTTTCGGAACGGCCGGGACGTGGAGCGACAGCACCGCGACACTTTCGTACACCTGGAATACCACGGTGCCTACCGGCGCTTCGGGCCAGAAACGGGCGATGATTGCGAAGGCGCGTGACGCGAACGGACTGTGGAGCGCCCCCTGCACGCTGACCGTACAGTTCGGGCTGACAAGACCGCTGGCCATGGTGAGCATTCCGGCGGGGACGTTCCAGATGGGCTCAACGAACCTCGGAGAAACGCCGGTGCATAGCGTGACGCTTGGCGCATACACCATGTCGCAGACGCTCGTGACGCAGGAGCAGTATCAGGCGGTCGTGGGAACCAATCCCGCCTATTTCGATTCGGGCAGGGCCTGGCCGGTCGAGCAGGTATCGTGGTTCGATGCCGCACGATTCTGCAATTCGCTCAGCAAGCTGGCGGGTTTGGATACCGTTTACACCTATAGCGGGGTGATGGATACTTCGACGGCTTTGGTGATTAACTATTCCAAGAACGGCTACCGGTTACCGACCGAGGCGGAGTATGAGTATGCGAACCGCGCCGGGACGACGACCGACTATTATTGGGGGAGGAATTACCCACCCCTTACGACTGCGGACACTCTGGCGATAGACAGCAATGCGGTATGGTATTATAATTCCCCGAACGGCACGCAGCCGGTAGCGGGCAAGAAGCCGAATGCCTGGGGGTTGTACGACATGAGCGGGAACCTGTGGGAGTGGTGCAATGACTGGTATGGGAGTTATAGCGCAGGGGCACAGACCAACCCGACCGGTCCGAGCACCGGCAGTTCCCGCGTGCTGCGTGGGGGCTCGTGGGACAACAGCGGCGGCTTCCTGTGCGCCGCGTACCGGAACTACCTCTTCCCGTACGGCTGGTACTACGGCTACGGGTTTCGTTGTGTTCGGCGGTAAGTTTTTTTACCCTTTTAACTCTTGCGCTTTTGCCCTTTTTTCCTCTAAATAATCAAGAGGGGTTATAATTAGTTTCTGTTCCGTGGGCGAAATGGTTTGACAATGGGTAGAGCCGTAAAGTATATTATAGCAACAAAAAAGGAGGCGTCCCCTGAGAAAGAAAATCGAGACCCCGCCCTGTTTTTTTTGAATTTCACCCGTATCACACAGCTCATAAAAGACTACCGGAAGAAATACGATGGGATTAACCCGGTTCTTGAGAACAATCCAGGGATTCTTGATACTTTTCACGAAGATCTTAAAGATTTCGGCAGCACGAATGGCCGGGAGTCGAAGTTTTCCAGCGAAC
>CAZYYB010000048.1:0-22690 GCA_964651515.1 uncultured Fibrobacteraceae bacterium | reverse complement strand
TTTACGTGATTCAGATGAAGGCGGATAACTTCGATAAGAGAATGAAACTGGTCAGGGTTCAGTAACCAGCCCTGATCCGGGCCTCTTAAAGGTGCAGTATGCCGGAGCCCTGCCGATTCGTCGACAGGGCTCCGGCTTTTTTATATGCCCGTGATGGTGAAATGAAACATGGCTTCCGGCAATGAGCCGACAGCGTCTATTATTTTGATTCATGGTATCCCCCTCACCCGGAAAATGGCGTCGGACGCAAATGAGTATGGTCGTACGGAAATATTTTCAAGGCGCTGTTTCCGCGCATCGGGAATCCGGCGGTACCGACAGGCGGTGGATTCTTTATTGCTTCGTTATCGCATTTATTACCGTTATCGCGTTTCTGCCCGCTCTCGGAAACGGCTTTACAAACTGGGATGACGATGTCTATGTAACCGATAATCCGCTCATCCATTCGCTATCCATCCCGAGCTTGCTCCGGATATTCTCTCCCGGCTCTTTCGTTTTCGGCAACTATCAGCCGATAACGATGGTAACCTATGCGCTGAATTATGCGGCAGGCGGGCTCAACCCTGCCGGATATATCCTTGCCGATCTTCTGGTTCATCTCCTCAATGTGCTCCTCGTTTTTATTGTTATACGTAAAATTTCCCGGAGTGATTTCGTCGCATCGCTCTGCGCTCTTTTGTTCGGCATCCATCCGATGCACGTGGAAGCGGTCGCATGGATTTCGGGCAGGAAAGAGCTCCTGTATACATTTTTTTATCTGGCATCGCTGTTTTTATACGTTTCGTACATCGACAGGGGAAAACGGTCTGCAAAACTCCGGTATGCCGGTTCCATCGCTCTGTTCGTCTGCTCGCTTCTCTCCAAATCATCGGCGGTTACCTTGCCGGCGGTACTTTTTCTGATCGATTATTATCGGGGGCGTAAATTTTCGGCGCGGTCGTGCGTTGAAAAATTGCCGTTCCTGGTGCCGGCGATTTTAATCGGGTTCTGGGCCGTCAAAGGACAATACGGCGCAGGATCGCTCAGCGGATACGGCACGGTGCCGTTTTTTTCAAGAATTGCCGTCGTCTGCTATTCATTCGTGTTTTATGTTGTTAAGTTTTTCGTCCCCCTCAAACTATCGGCGCTCTATCCGTACCCCGCGTCGTTCGCCGTGTCCCGGATGCCCGTGCGGTACCTGTGGTCGCCTCTTTTTGCGGTTGGCGCGGCCGTGGCGGTGTGGTATTTCAGAAGATCCAAGCCGTTCGTATTCGGCTTTGGTTTTTTTCTCATCAATGTTCTATTTGTCCTGCATTTTATTCCGGTGGGAGCAACGGTGACCACTGACCGATTTTCGTACTGCGCCTATATCGGCCTCTCCTTCATCGCTGCACAGTATATTGAAAGGAGCATCGGGCGCCCGCGGTTGGACCGCATCCGGGTTGCGGCCTGGACGGCACTCTTTTTTGTCATGCTCGTGTTCGGGTATGCCGTTCACGAGCGCTGCAAGGTCTGGAAGAATTCAGAGACGCTGTGGAGCGATGTTATCGGAAAATACCCGTCGCCGGTCGCCTATAATAACCTGGGGTATGCCTATTATGCGGATCATGATTATGCGCATGCGCTTGAAGTTTATAACAGGGTGATCATGCTGCATCCTTCCTTTGCCGACGGCCATAAGAACCTCGCGCTCCTCTATGATGCGCTCGGTGACCGCCCGCACGCCATAGAAGAGTACACGCGGACGATCATTTGTAATCCTGCTATCGCGAAGGCATACAACGGCAGGGGAATCGATTATTATGAAAACGGCGACTACGATCATGCAATGAATGATTTTGAACGTGCGATTACGCTCGACTCCGGATTTGCCGAAGCATACAACAATCTCGGCAACGTTCTGAAGAACAGGGGCGACCAGGACGGCGCAATGGCCGATTATTCTCACGCCGTTCAGCTGAATCCCCAATTTGCCGACGGCTGGTATAATAAGGCATGTGTCTATCAGGCCATGAACCTTCCCGATCGTGCAGTGGAGTGTTTTACAAGAACCGTTGCACTGGACAGCGGCTATGCTCCGGCCTATTCCGGCCGCGGGCTGATCTATTGTACCGAGGGCCGTTTCGAGCCGGCCATTGCCGATTTCAGCCGCGCAATCACCCTTCAGCCCGCGTCGCCCGAGGCCTATGTCAACAGGGGGAACGCCTGCGGTTCGGTGGGGGATTTTTCGAGGGCAATAAGCGATTTCAGCCGGGCATTGAGTCTCTTTCCGGCTCCCGAAAAATATCCGCAGGTCTTTTTTAACCGGGGACGCGCCTATGCGGCGACCGGGGACCTCGCACACGCCGGGGAGGACTTCATGAAGGCCTGCTCCCTGCACTTTGAATATGCCTGCCGTGAACTGGAAAACAGGGGCCTGAAGCCGGCGGGTATTCTCCCGGAGCTCAACAAGTGACGGATACGGCGAAATTTGCAATTGCCGGAGACGAGTCACCGGGGGAAGAGATCGTTGCGGACGTAAACATCGAATCCCTTGAACAGCGCTTTCCTGTAGAGGGCGGCATGCCGATCGAGGTACGTTGACAAAAGTTGGCTCCATCCCGGAGGGCAATGCGTTGAGTCGATTGCTATCCAGGAGGGGGGCGACGATTGTTCGAGGCTTTGTTCGAGGTATTCCGGCTGAAAACAGGCGTATGCCCTGGAATTTTTCGGCAGGATCGGAACGAAGCCCCTCGGTTCGCCCCACGCTTCGTCCCAGGTGACAAACGTCTGGTCTTCACGGAAGCAGGGATGGGTCCAGACAAAACCGACCACCCGTTCGGACCGGGGCAGGTGATCCAGCAATTCCTGACGTACTTTAAAATCTTCCGAGGCTACCTGGGAAGCAAGATCAGCGTTGATCACTTTTGCATTTTTGATTACCATCAGCATGCACAAACCGATCAGGACGATCGTTGCGGCAAACTGGAATACGGGGCGTTTAAGCAGGACAAATGCGTAAGGAACATAGAGCGCGAAGCAGAAGAGTCCCGGGATAAAATACTGGAGAAAGGGCATTTTGCACGTTCCCCAGAATACCGCCAGGCCGGCGATAATGCCGCTGCCGACCCACAGTCGAACTCCCTTGTGTTTCGATTCCACGATCAACCATCCTGAAACTCCCGCAAGCACGAGAATCGCAACCCACCAGTTTTCAAGGAAATACGATGCGACGGTACTTAATTGCGTCGTCAGCGAGGTTTCCGTTTTTGCGCAATGGGAGAAAAACCGCTGCATGAGAACCGGAGACCAGAAGAGATCGTCCCACAGCCAAAGGCGGGAAGTCAACAGGAGAGACTGGGTGAGAATAACGGCAATCGCCCCGCCCGCCGCTGCCGGGAGAATCAAAGAACGTCGTCTGCCCTTTTCATTGAACCAGAGGTAACCACAATAGGCAATAAGCGCAAAGAGGAGCGGGTAAACGTATTTCGGCATTATTATCACCGAAAGTGCGGCGAGTCCGGCGGCCAGCGCGCTCCGGGGTGGGGTGGGGTTTCGAAACATGATGGTCAATGCCAGGATGGCCGCCAATGCTGCATACGTATCCGTACGGAAATTAACTACCAGCATGGCGACATCCGGAGTCAGCATGGCCGCCAGGGGCAGCACCCCCCAGAGCCAATCGGCCCGAAGCCGTTGGGCATGATATGCCAGGGCGGCAAGCGTTCCCAGGAAAAAAAACATCCCGAAAAAGCGCAGGGCAAAAACAGCATAGATCGATTCGGGTAAAAGCCGAAAGAACGGACGGGTCATTACGTATCCCAGGGAGGGATAGTGACACCAGAAATCCACATGCGGTATCCGTCCGATGGATACCAGCCATAAATAATGGGCATGGAAATATTCATCGAATCCCAGAGGCAGGCTGATAATTTTCAAGCCCATCATGACCAGGAATAGCGCTTCCGCTACTCCCCCGCACAGGAACATGGTGAGCGAGGCGCCTCGGGGAAGTTCTTTTAACATGGTGAGCGGCATGATTTCCTGTGGATTGCGGTCACGATCGACACAATGAAAATAAATCGGGAGGCACCGGTCCGTTCACCGATATTCATTTCCCGATACCACGAAAACCGGGCGTTCCTCCGGTGCTTCCGGCTCCAGCTCCTTCGAGATGGGGGAGCACGATCAGATACGGCATCTGCGGCGGGTGTCCATCTATTATTTTGATTTTTCGGGATCTTCATCGATTATTCGCGAATATCCGTGAACGGGCGATACGAGCGCCTCCCCGGAACTTGCGCGGGGTGTTTAGTGGTACGCAGGCGCTTAAGGGTGCGTAAGAGAGAGTCCGAAATTAAAAAGTGCGGTCTGAAAGCCATGACTTCATGAGTTTCAAGCCTCCTCAATCCCCGGCGATGTCCAGATTTCCGGAGGGATCCGGGGCTCCTCGCCGCGGATCGGTCGGAAACGATAATCGACGAGCCTTCTATGGTGCCGTCATCGTGTGTCTCACCGTTATCGCATTGCTGCCCGTTCTCGGAAATTCCTTCACCAACTGGGACGACCATGAGTATGTAACCGGAAATGCCCTCATCCATTCCCTTTCCCTTCAGAATATTCTCCGGATTTTTTCACCGACTACCCTGGTCAGCGATAATTATCAGCCGGTCACCATCGTTACCTATGCGCTGAACTACGCCGCCGGCGGGCTCAACCCGGCGGGGTATATCCTCTTCGATCTCATCGTGCACCTCTTAAACATTGTCCTGGTTTTTGTTTTTATCCGGAAGCTTTCCGGAAGTGACGTGACCGCCTCGTTCGGTGCCCTGCTGTTCGGTATCCACCCGATGCACGTGGAGTCGGTTGCCTGGATTTCGGACAGGAAAGACCTGCTGTGCGTCTTTTTTTACCTCGGATCCCTGCTTTTATACCTTTCGTATCTTGAGAAGAGCGGCGGCAGGGCGGCATTGCGGTATTCCCTGTCGTTCCTTTCGCTCATATTGTCTCTTTTGTCAAAGTCGTCCGCAATTACCCTCCCCGCGGTTCTTTTGCTGCTGGATTATTACCGTGGACGGAAAATTTCGCGAGCGATGGTTATCGATAAGATTCCGTTCATCGTTCCGGCCGTTATCCTGGGGCTATGGGCCATCAAAGGACAGCACGAATCGATCGATATCGGCGTCAGGCTCTCGGTCTTGACAAGAGCGTGTATCGCCTGCTGGTCGTTCATGTTCTACCTGATCCGGTTTTTCGTTCCGGTGAGGCTTTCCGCCTTCTATCCCTATCCGCCGTCGCTCCCGGCGCATCTGCCGTTGCGCTATGCGCTATCGCCCCTTTTTGTCGCTGCCTCGGCCGGTGCGGCCTGGTGTTGCAGGCGATCGAAAACGGTTATGTTCGGCTTCGGTTTTTTCCTGGTCAATGTTGTTTTTATCCTGCATTTTATTCCCGTCTCAAGCGCCGTTACGGCTGACCGTTTTTCGTATCTTGCCTCTATCGGATTGTCCTGTATCGTCGCCCGGTATGCCCTGCGGGGCATGGAGTTCCTCACTGTGAAAAGCCTCCGGCTTGCGGCGGCGATCGTTATCGGCCTGGCACTGTTTGCCTTCGGCTATGGAGCCCACGAACGATGCAAAGTATGGAAGAACTCCGAAACGCTGTGGAACGACGTCATCGGCAAGTATTCGTCGCCCATAGCCTATAATAACCGCGGGAACACCTTTTATTCGAGTCGCGATTATGCGCGCGCGATCGAAGATTACACGACGGCGCTTTCGCAGGATGCAACGTATGCCGATGCGTATGATAACCGCGGGCTTGCCTGGGATGCCCTGGG
The DNA here is from genome assembly GCA_964651515.1 of uncultured Fibrobacteraceae bacterium. GTDB lineage: Bacteria > Fibrobacterota > Chitinivibrionia > Chitinivibrionales > Chitinispirillaceae > BOG-1184. The sequence continues at coordinate 16,896 of CAZYYB010000048.1, read as the reverse complement.
CGACCATGCGCGCGCCATGGCGGATTACGACCGGGCGATCGAGCGGTATCCGGGATTCGCGCACGCCTACAACAATCGCGGTTTATGTTACTATGTCAACGGCAATCGCGACCGGGCGATGAGCGACTTCGAACGGGCAATACAGCTCGACTCAGGGTGCGCCGAGGCCTTCTACAATCGCGGCAATGTCCGGGACGACGAAGGCGACGGCATCGGCGCCGTCGAGGATTATTCCCGCGCCCTGGCGCTGAATCCGGAATTTACCGAGGCCTGGTATAACCGGGGACGAGCCTATCAGGCCCTGAACGACCTCGAAGGGGCTATTGCCTGCTTTACCAGGACCGTGGAACTCGATACCGCCTCCGTGCAGGCCTTAAACAGCCGGGGCGTGCTGTATTGCATGAGAGGCGACTTCGATCGGGCGTTGACCGACTTTAACCGGGCCATCGTCCTGCAGCCGTTATCGGCCGACTCTTATGTCAACCGCGGCATGGCCTATGGATCGAAAGGCGATTATGCACGGGCGGCAGGCGACTTCAGCAGGGCGCTAAGTCTCTTTCCGGATCCCGCAAAATATCCGCAGGTCTATTTTAACCGGGGACGCGCCTATGCGGCTGCGGGAGACCTTTCCCGTGCCAGGGCGGATTTCACCGAAGCGTGCTCACTGCATTTTGATTATGCCTGCCGGGAAGTGCATTGATGGAATATGACAACCGTGCATAAAATTACGACGCAGCGATTATCGATACCGGAGCCATCCCGAAACGGAATCTCAAAGGGATCCTGGTGGAAAAGCAACGTTCTCGCGGTGACCATCATCCTTCTTGCCGCTTTTATCGCCTACCGTCCCGCATGGAACGGTACGCCGGTATGGGACGATGACGGGCATATCACGGCACCCGAACTCCGCTCGCTCGCCGGGTTCGGACAGATCTGGACCAAACTCGGCGCCACGCAGCAGTACTACCCGCTGGTCCATAGCGTTTTCTGGGCGGAATATCGCCTGTGGGGTGACGCCCCTCTCGGGTATCACCTGCTCAATATTTTGCTGCATGCAATTTCTTCGCTTCTGCTCTATAAAATTCTGCGCCGGCTCGCCATTCCCGGGGCCTGGCTTGCGGCGGCGATTTTTGCCCTCCATCCGATAGAGGTGGAATCGGTCGCCTGGATATCGGAGCTGAAAAATTGCCTGTCCGGAGTGTTTTTCTTCGGCGCCTTCCTGAGCTATCTGCAATTTGACGACCGGCGAACAGCGAAGCCCTATCTGGCTTCGTTTGGATTGTTCTCACTGGGGCTCCTGGCAAAAACGGCCATTGCGCCCATGCCGGCGGCCATCCTCGTTATTCTCTGGTGGAAACGCGCCGGTACCGGACGGCTTGGGTGGAAAAAAGATCTCCTGCCGCTTCTCCCTTTTTTCCTTGCCGGGGTCTCATTCGGGCTGTTCACCGCATGGGTGGAGCATAAGTTTATTATTGCAAAAGAGGACATCGATTTCAACTACTCCCTTATCGAAAGAAGCCTCATCGCCGGCAGGGTTTTCTGGTTCTATCTGGGCAAGATTTTCCTTCCCATAAACCTGATATTTTCCTACCCCCGGTGGGAGGTAAGCCGGGCGGTGTGGCGGCACTTTCTTTTCCCGCTTGCAGCCGTTTTCCTCGCCGCTGCTCTGTGGATGCTCCGGCGTCGATCGCGGGCTCCGTTCGCGGCGCTGCTGTATTTTGTCGTCATGCTCTTCCCGGCGCTGGGATTTTTCGCCGTTTTCCCCTTTCGCTACTCGTTTGTCGCCGATCATTTCCAGTACCTTGCCGGAATCGGCCCGCTGGTACTCGCCGCCGCCTGCCTGAGCCGGGGATGCTCCGAAAGGCGCTTCGCTTTTGCCGGGCGACTGCTCGCGGGCCTGATGCTTTTCACGCTTGCCGCATCGACATGGCGTCAATCCGGCCTGTACGCGGACGCATTTACCCTCTATCGGGCGACCACGCAAAAGAACTCCGCATCATGGATGGCATGGAATGGCCTGGGTGTCGAATACATGAATGCGGGGCAGGGTGAAAAAGCGGCGGAGTGCTTCGGGAGGTCGCTGGAAATAAATCCCGGCAACTACAGCGCCTGTAATGACCTGGGCATACTCCTGACCAGGGCGGGGCGGTATGGGGAGGCGATCGGGCAATTCAGGCGGGCCATCACGGTCAAACCCGACTATTATATTGCCTTTTGCAACCTCGGTGATTGCCTTGCCGGGTGCGGACGGACGGGCGAAGCGATCGACTGTTACCGGAAGTCCCTTGAGATTCAGCCGGCATTTTTCGCGGCGCTCCTGAACGGCGGACGGGCGCTTGTCGCCGACGGGCGGACGGACGAGGGAATCGGCCTGTTCCGACGGGCGCTTGAGCTCTACCCCGGGTCAATTCCTGTTTTGCTGAACCTCGGTCGTGCCTGCTTTAAGGACGGCCGGATAAAAGATGCCGCCGCCTGGTATCGGAAGGTGCTGGACCTGAACGGGGCCGACCTGAAAACGCTGAACGACCTCTGCGGGGTCTTCATGCAGCTCGGTCAACCGGATAATGCAATCCTTGCGGCGAAGCAGGCCCTGGTTCTGGCGAAATCGACGGGCCAGGATGCCCTGGCGCGGGAAATCTCGGGAAATATCGAGGAGATGAACGGTCGGGAAGAGAGCCAACGTTACCGTGCGACATGGTAATGAGGTGCTATTTGCGCTGCTGCTGGGGTGCTTTTTAAAAGTCAAACTCTTTTTTGGAATGGCCGGGCCGGGAGTGCTTCATAACCGGCCTCGGTGAAGAGAAAACCCCAGAACCATAATTGAACGGATACTAATACTAGGTAGAGAGTGGCTGCAGGATGAAGATGCATGCAGAAAAAGGACCAATGAAGATAATTTCCGGACCGGGAACCGGTTACCGGTTTCCTCACCGCCGCGAAGCCCTTTATGGAATCGTCCTGCTTCTGGTCACCCTGCTTGCCTACCATCCTGCATGGAGGGGCAAGCCGATATGGGACGATGATGCCCATATTATCCGGCCCGAGCTCACCTCGCTTGCGGGCCTGGAGCGGATCTGGCTTCAACCCGGCGCCACGCAGGAATACCTTCCGGTGCTGTTCAGTTTTTTCTGGCTGGAGGGGCATGCATGGGGCGATACGCCGCAGGGCTACCATTTCTTCAACCTGCTCCTTCACGCAGTCGCCGCATTCCTGCTTGTCATGATCCTGCGGCGGTTGTCAATCAGGGGCGCCTGGCTTGCCGCGATGATCTTCGCCCTGCACCCCCTGCAGGTGGAATCGGTGGCGTGGATCACCGAGCAGAAGAACTGCCTGTCCACCGTTTTTTTCTTCTGCTCCCTGTTGTCGTATCTGCGGTTCGATGCACGGCGGGAAGGAAAATCGTATGCGATCGCACTTGTTCTTTTCGTTACCGGCCTCATGGCGAAGGCCGCGATCGTGCCGCTGCCGGTCGTGCTGCTCACGATCTTCTGGTGGAAGCGCGGAAGACTCTCCTGGAAAAAGGATGTTCTTCCCGTAATTCCATTTTTTGCGGCCGGGATCGCCTCCGCGGCGGTCAACGTATGGGTGGAACGCACGTTTATCGGCGCTCACGGTCCGGAATTTACCTTCTCCATTCCCGAACGGATCCTCATCGCCGGCAGGGTCTTCTGGTTCTATCCCGGCAAGTTTTTCTGGCCGTCGCCGCTGATTTTCATCTACCCGCGCTGGCATATCGACGCTTCGGCCTGGTGGCAGTATCTCTACCCCTCGGGGGCGCTCCTGGTAACCGGGATACTCTGGCAGGTACGGAAGCGAAGCCGCGCGCCGTTCGCTCTCCTCATGTATTACGGCGCCATGATCTTTCCCGTCGCGGGATTTGTCAGCCTCTGGGCGTTCCAGTACTCATTCGTCGCCGATCACTGGCAGCATCTGGCGAGCATCGGGCCGATGGTTCTCGTTGCGGGAACGGTGAGCCGGGCGTTCGAAAAAAAAAGTGGCTTGACAAAAGTTGCCATTTACGGTTGCTTCGGCGCTGCGTTGGCCCTGTTAACGTGGCGACAAGCCTGCATCTATGCCGATATCGGGACTTTTTATCGGGCCATCATTGCCGGGAACCCATCGTGCTGGATGGCCTGGAACAATCTCGGCAACCTCTCCCTGAAAGCCGGGCGGACGGACGATGCCGTCGCCGATTACCGGAAAGCGCTGGAACTGAAATCCGACTATGCCAACGCCCACTATAATATCGGTACCGCCCTGCTGTCGAAAGGAAGGGCGGGGGAGGCCATGGCGCATTTCCACGAAGCTCTGGAACTGCACCCCGCAGACCTTGAGATGCTCAATACACTCTGCGATATCTTCATGCGGAACGGAGAACCGGCCTATGCGATCGCGGCGGCGTCGGAGGCCATGACCCGGGCCAAACTGACAAGACGGATAGTCCTGGCCCGGCAGATCGGCGACAACATCGGGGCGATGCAGCAGGCGGCAAACTCCTGGGAGGCGTGGCAGAGTCATGGGATCGACTATCTTAACACCGGAAAATTTGACAATGCCGTCGGCTGCCTTCGCCGGGCGCTTGACATCGATCCCCGCGCCGTTTCCTCGCTTGCCGGTCTCGGCCGCGCCTATGCCGAAACCGGCCGCACGGGCGACGCCCTTGCCTGCCTGCGAAGGGCCCTGGCGCAGGATCCGGCCGATCTTGGGCTGCTCAACAATCTCAGCGATGCTTTCATGCGGTGCGGCGATCCTCACGATGCGATCCTGGCGGCGGAAAAGGCATTGGAACTGGCGAAATCGGCCGGACAGGGGGACGTGGCGCGGGATATCGGGGAAAATATAGCGGAGATGCGGCGGGGGCGGGAGGGGAAGAGGTGACGGGGGAACGGGCAGGATGAGGAGCCGGCCTATCCGCCGATCAGATGCAGCTGCGTCAGGAGGGCATTCCTGCCCTCGGCATAGGGAACGGCTCCGATGCCGCTTTTAAGGAGCGTTATCGCCCCGGTGCGATCGCCCTTGCCGGCGAGCGCCTTCGCCGCCACCAGGTACGGCTGGTGCATCCCCGGCTCCTTGCCTATCAGGTAACCGCAGAGGGCAAGTCCTTCGTCGAACTTGCCCGATTCGACCATAATCGACGCCTGTAAATACCTGCCGTAGTCGTCGTCCGGACAGAAGGTGCGCATGAATTTGCAGACCGTGTCGGCGGCTCCCAGCCGTTTCTGCTGCAATAATCCGTGAATGAGCATCGAAAAATCCTGGCTCAGGTCATTGGGATCGCATCGTCCGGTTATCGCGTGAGGATTGTCGAGATAGGCGTTGAATATGCGGACCAGGGCTTGAAAAGCGAGAGTATTATCGCCCTTCTTCGACGCAAGGTTGAAAAGATTCTTCAACCCGAGATAGTAATCCGGGTTTTTCCGGGTAAGAGTATCGTTGAGGCGCAATGCCTTATCGAGCTCGTTGGAGAGCTCAAGGTCGCCGATATAGTTGTAGACGTTTCTCGGATCTTCGGGATGAATTTCAAACGCCCGCCTGAACATGGAGTCCGATTCACGCGGCAAGCCATTGTTCCGGAAGACGATACCCAGGCGCATCGGAGCCGGATTGGTGAGATACGAGGTCGCGGGATCGGTAAGGTAGACATCCTTGATGCGTTTTATCGAACGATCGGTAGCATTGACGAGCACCCACGGGATGGTGTGAAGCGCGAGGAAGACGATCAGGATGAGGGCGGCGAAGCGACGGAAATCCGCACGCCCCCCCTCCCTTGATTGGTGGAGGAAGAGCAAAATCGCAAGCAGATTAATTGGCACCGCCGAAAAGGAGTAGACGTCCCAGTCGCCGCTGCCGAAATGTTCATCGAACGCGAATAAAAAGCCGGCGGAGCAAACCGAGGCGATAATAAGAAAATTCAGAAACGGCGTCAGCGTTATTTTTTTGCGCAGTGCACTGCATAGGCAGGCGACACAGAGAATAAGTCCGATGCCGCTCGATAGCGTCACCCCATTTAAAAACTCCCGGATACGAATGAGCGAAAACAGGGTCATCCTTCCGTCCCCCTGCCGGACAAAGGGGTACAACCTCGGGAGGATGAAATCCTTGAAGGGAATGAAGAGAGCTGTGGCGGCGATCAAACCCATGCCGAACCATGCCCGGTAATCGCGGAAAAATCGGATCTTTTTTAACCGGCACTCAAAAAGAACGTATATGAAGGACGGTACCAGCATGCAGGCGATGAGATGGTCGACGATCGCAACAAGCAGCATGCACCCGGTGACCCATGGTGACAGCCGCCCCTTGAGCGACCGCTGCGCGGTATAGAAATAGGCGACGATCAGCACCACGGCGGAGGCATAATCTTCTATATAGCCGCAGAAATGCTGAATCGTGCCGAAGAGCGGATAAAAGACGACGATGGCGATTTTTTCAAACCGACCGATTCCCGCCTCATCGGCGATTTTGATGACCAGGAAAACCAGCACCCCGCCGGTGAGATAGGTGAAAATCTGCATGGCCCGATAGGCGCCGACCGGAACAAAAAGATTCAGGAGCTTGTAGAAATAGTGCAGAAGGTAGATCGTCCCGCATTCATCCCGGAGGAAATCCCCGCGCTCCATATTGATGACCCGCAGGAAATTATCCCCGAGCAGCGCATATTTTGAATGCATGGCCCAGAAAACCGGCACCGTGGCGAGGCAGAACAGCGCGATGGCGAGATGCCGGTTCAGCGGCGGGAATTTAGTGCGAAGAACCGCGTACAGGCTGTCAATTACTCGCCAGAGGGCGCGATTCACCGGAGGAAGAGCGACGAGCAGCGCAATCAGGTAAAAGGCTGCAATGCAGGGGAGTGGGAAGTAGCGCAATGCATCGAAACCCCAGGTACGCTTGAAAAAAGGCCCCCCGGTTACTGCAGGGAGAAGGAAGGAAAAAATAGCGTGCAGGGAAATAAGTACGATCGACGCCACACAGGTGATCGGTATCGCAGCGCTATTGTTCCCGGAGGAGTTCCGCCCTTCGGGACGATCGCAAACTTTCATCTTTATTGGACCCCGGACACGGCCGAAACGGCATTTTTTAGCGGTACCGTAAAATTATACTCCGCGATCGGGACGGGCAAATAGTTCTTCGTCCCTCTCCCGGCCCGGGGGGGGCTAAATTGAGTCTTTTTCGACGGTTTTCGCAAATCCATCTATTATTTTGATTTTCAGGGTTCTCCCTCTCATTTCTGCGAAGATATGTTGTATTATGAGTCCGCCGCTTAAGGTGCGAGAGAAATTGACGCTTAAAAGCTGGCGGTACGAAAGCCATGGTTCCATGAGTTCCCACCCTCAAAAGGCCGATATGATTTCCCCCTCTCCCGGCAGCCGCGATACCGGCGGGCCGGAACCGGCCGGAACAGGGAATCGATGGGTACTCTATTGCGCCGCCATCATGGTCCTCACCCTGCTGGCTTTTTTGCCGGTATTCAATAACGGGTTCACCAACTGGGACGACGATGTCTATGTAACGGGAAATGTGCTTATCCGTTCCCTGTCATGGCAGAATCTTCTCACGATCTTTTCCCCGACCACCTTTTTCAGCGGCAATTATCAGCCGATAACCATTCTTTCCTATGCGCTGAATCATGCCGCAGGCGGGCTCGATCCTAAAGGCTATATCCTCGTCGATCTCGTCATTCATCTTCTCAATGTTCTCCTGGTTTTTATCTTTATCCGGAAAATTTCCGGCAACGATTTTGCAGCGTCGTTCTGCGCGCTTTTGTTCGGTATCCACCCGATGCATGTAGAATCGGTCGCCTGGATTGCGGGCAGGAAAGACCTGTTGTATACCTTTTTCTATCTCGCCTCCTCGCTCATGTACCTGGCATATTCCGAAAAGGAAAACGGCTCGGCGAGGCGGTGGTATGCCGCCGCCCTCATCCTGTTTGCCTGCTCGCTGCTTTCAAAGGCGATGGCGGTGACTCTGCCGGCGGCGCTGCTCCTGATCGATTACTACCGGGGACGGAAATTGTCGGCAAGGATGGTCATCGATAAGATCCCCTTTATCGTGCCGGCGATTTTAATCGGGCTCTGGACCATAAAAGGACAGCACCAGGCCGGAGCGATCGGCGACAACGGGATGCTCACCGTTTATTCACGAGTTTCCATCGCCGCGTATTCGTTCCTGTTCTATGTAGTTAAGTTTTTCATACCGCACCGGCTCGCGGCGCTTTATCCCTACCCCTATTCGCATTCGGCGGCCCTGGTTTTGCAGTATTCCCTGTCGCCGTTGTTTGCGGTCGTTATTTTTGGGGCGGTATGGCATTTCAGACGATCGAAGTCGCTCGTATTCGGCTTCATGTTTTTTCTTATCAATGTCCTGCTCAACCTGCATTTTGTTCCGGTAGGAGGAACGGTTACGGCGGATCGTTATTCGTATATCGCCTATATCGGCCTCTCCTTTATCGTCGCCCGGGGTGCGGCGAGGGGCGTCGACGACCGTCGATTGAAAAAAAGGAAGATTGCAATTGTCGCCGTAATCTTCGGTTTCTTGATTGTTGCTTTTGGCTATGCGGTCCACGAACGCTGCCGTGTCTGGAAAAATTCGGAAACGCTCTGGACCGACGTCCTCGAAAAATATCCCTCCGCCGTTGCCTGCAATAATCGCGGGCTTTTTTATGACGCCAGGGGCGACCGTGCGCATGCCGTGCAGGATTATGACCGTGCGATAGCGTATAACCCCTGCTACGCCGATGCCTGGAATAACCGGAGTGTCGAGTACCTCACCGGCGGCGATTACGAAACGGCATTGCAGGCCTGCAACCGTGCGATCGCCCTGAACCCGTCCCTCGCCGAGGCGTACGATAACCGGGGAAATATTTTATCGTACAAAGAAGACTATGCGGGCGCGATCGATAATTATAATCGGGCGCTTTCGCTGAAACCGTCCCTTGCCGAGGCGTATCTCAATCGCGGCAACGCCTACGGTGCGCGGGGCGACTATCCGCAGGCGATCACCGATTTTACCCGTGCGATAGCGCTCGATCCGAAAGCCTATCCGCAGGCCTGGTATTGCCGTGGATTCGCCCGGCGATCGATCGGGGATATCCAGGATGCCGTGGAGGATTTCACGGCTGCCTGCTCCCTGCACTTCGACGAGGCGTGCCGGGAGCTTGAAGGAAGGGGCGGGGAGACTCAATTCAACCATGGGATACCTTAACAATCGATTGAAACGGTTTGTCGGACCCGGCTTGTATTGCCTCGTCCCGCTGCTGCTCACCGTTGTCGTCTATTACGGCGCATGGAACGCCTCCTTCACCAACTGGGATGACGACGCCTATGTCGTCGATAATCCTATTGTCAGGGAAACTGCCGTCTGGAATCTCGAACGGATGTTTTCGCCCCATACGCTGGTCTGCGGCAACTACCAGCCGGCGACGATTCTCTCGCTGGCGTTGAATTACGCCGCCGGCGGGCTCAATCCGGCGGGATATATTGCCGTAAACATACTGCTGCACCTGCTCAATGTCCTGCTGGTCTTCGCCGTTATCCGGAAAATCAGCGGGAGCGACCGCATCGCCTGCGCTTGCGCGATGCTGTTCGGCATCCATCCCCTGCACGTCGAATCGGTCGCCTGGACAACCGGAAGGAAAGACGTGCTGTATGCGTTCTTTTATCTTTCGGCACTGCTCTGCTACCTTCGGTACCGGGAAAAAAGGGGCGGGGAAGCGGGGGCCGCCTATGGCGCCGCCCTGGTTCTTTTCGTCATCTCGCTGCTGTCGAAATCCGCCGCCGTGACCTTCCCCGCGACGGCGCTCCTCATTGACTATTATCGGCACCGGCCGTTTTCAAAAAAGATGGTACTCGATAAAATCCCCTTCCTCGTCGGGGCGATAATCATCGGGATCCTGGCGATTCACGGGCAGCGAGTGACGGAATCGTTCGCTTATGGGGCGCATTTAACGGTACCGGGCAGGATACTCATGGGCTGCTATTCGTTCATGTTTTACGTTGTAAAATTTATTGCGCCGGTGAACCTTTCCGCGTTCTATCCCTACCCCGTCGGCCCGCTGCCCGCGTCCTGGCCGCTCTGGTATAAACTTGCGCCGATCGGCGTTGCCGCCGTCGCCGGGGGAGCCTTTTATTTCAGGCGGAACCGGGATATGGTCTTCGGCATGCTCTTTTTTACCATCACCATTATTTTTCTCGTTCATGTCGTTCCGGTCGGAAAAACGATTACCGCCGACCGGTTTTCGTATCTCCCCTATGTGGGACTGTCTTTTATCCTCGCGTACGGCCTCGAACGGCTCTCGTCGGGCATGCATTTCCGGCATGCGTCCGAGCTGCCCCTGGTCATCCCCGTCATCATCGTTATCGCCCTTTTAAGTTTCGCCGCCCATGAGCGCTGCCGGGTATGGAAGGATAGCATCACCCTGTGGAAGGATGTGATCGAGAAGGATCGGACCAACCCGGACGCCGCCTTTGAGGGCAACGAACATATCGGCGCCTTTTTACTCGAGCGTGGACGGATAGCGGAGGCTGCCGATTATTTGCGGACATCGCTGAAATTCAACCCGACATCACCTCTCGCCCATGACAATCTCGGCATGGCCGATGCCGCCGCCGGGAAGCTCGCCGATGCCGCTTCTGAATACCACGCAACGCTGCAAACGGATCCCGACGATATTAATGCGCTTATCAACCTCGGCAACCTGGCCGCCGATGCGGGACGGCACGAAGAGGCAATCGCGTTTGCCGGTAAGGCGGTGAAACTCGATTCGACAAATGCAAGTATTTGCTATAATCTCGGCTGCGTGCTGCAGGGGGCCGGTCGGCAGGATGAGGCGATCGCCTGTTTCCGGAAGGCGCTCGCTTTCCACGCCGAATTTTCCGGGGCGGCGGAGAGCCTCGCCGACGCTCTCCGAAAAACGGGACGGTTCGGGGAGGCGATAGCGCAGTACCGGCTGATTTTGAAAAACGGCCCGGACAATGCCGGAACGCGTCATAATCTGGGTGTCGCATTGGCAGCAGCGGGCCGGATCGATGAAGCCGTTGCCGCGTTTCAACGGGCCCTTGCGATGAACCCCGGTTATACCGAATGCCGCTATGACCTTGCCGGGGCCCTGCTGCAAAAGGGGCGGACCGGCGAAGCGATAGCCCTCTACCGAGCCGTATTGGCCGTCAAGCCCGATTACCCCGAAGCCTGCAATAACCTCGGCAGCGCTCTCATGCAGGCCGGCCTCTCCGACGACGGTATCGCCTGTTTCAGAAAGGCGGTGGCTCTGGAGCCCGGTTACGCGGCCGCGTATACCAATTTAGGCAATGCACTCGTGAACATCGGCCGGGCCGGAGAGGCGGTCGCCCCGTTTCGCCGGACGCTGGCGATCGATGCGACGAATATGACGGCTATCGCCGGTCTCTGCAACGCCCTTGTCAACATCGGGCGGCAGGGCGAGGCCGTGGCGCTCGCAAAAAAGGCCGTAGCCCTCGCGCATAGCCGCGGCCGCGAGGACCTGGCGCAGGCGTTCGAAGCAAGCATTTCGCGGATCGAGCGGAGAAAAAAAACGATAGCGGAGCGGTAACCTTCGAACCCGCAAGCCTTCTCAATGATCGCGTTTCCGTCGAAATGCCGAACGCATGGAGCACTGCATCTGTTATTTTGGATGCTGATGCCCCGTTCCATTATCGACGCGATGTAAATTATGGCCGAAGTTGAAAATTCCGGATTCCGTGAACCGGCGCGAACCGATAAGCGATGGATCCTCTACTGCGCCGTCGTTGCGGGCCTCACCTTCATCGCTTTCCTGCCCGCGTTGCACGACGGCTTCACCAGCTGGGATGATGACGTCTATGTAACGAATAACCCCTCCATCCGGGATTTTTCCTTCCATCACGTGGCGCATCAGTTCTCATCCTGCATCGGGTACTACCAGCCGCTCACCATGATGAGCTATATGGCGGATTACCGTTTTTCCGGGCTCAATCCCCGGGGTTATCACCTTACCAGCGTCCTGTTCCATTGTATAAATGCCCTGCTTGTTTTTGCACTTATCTTCGGCCTCTCGGGCAATGCTCTCGTCGCATTCATTGCGGCACTATTTTTTGCGGTGCATCCGCTTCGGGTTGAATCGGTCGCCTGGATCTCGGGGAGAAAAGACGTCATATTCTCTTTTTTCTATCTGTTGTCCCTGGTCGCATTCCTTCGTTACCGGCGAAACGGACGTCGCTTATTCTTCGGCCTCTCCATCCTGCTGTTTTTCTGTTCGCTGCTCTCAAAACCTATGGCGGTAACCCTCCCGCTGGTTCTGCTTCTTATCGAGTACGGTATCGCCGGGAAAATAACAGTACGGAACATTCTCGGCAAATGGTCTTTTGTCGCGATGAGCCTGGGTTTTTCGCTTTTAACGTATTCCACGCAGGCGCATGTCCACGCATCATTCCTGCGGCATCTCTATGTTCCTTCTTTCGGGATACTTTTTTACTCCTTCATGACAATAGTACCGGTTCATCTCTCGGCGTACTATTCCCTGGATTGTGTTCCCCGTTCCGGAGCGACTTTCATCTACCCGGCCCTGGCGATCTGCGTCGGCATCGTCGCATTCCGGATCGCCCGGCACTCGAGGACCGCGATTTTCTGCCTGCTCTTCTTCATCGTAACGCTCCTGCCGGCTCTTCAAATCGTGCAGATCGGCGGGTATATCGTCGCGGATCGCTATTCATACCTTCCGACGATCGGGCTTTGCTATTTAGTTGCGTGGGCCATAGGGCGCTTCATGAAGAACCCGCGAGTCGGCTTCGCCCTGAAATGCGCCGCCGGAGGCGGCGTCGGCTTGATCGTGATCGTTTCGGTACTCTTAACCTGGGGGCGCTGCCTGGTCTGGAAAGACGGCATTACACTGTGGAGCGATGCCATCGCCCACTGGCCCTCGACGATGACCTACAATAATCGCGGACAGGCGTTCTACGAAAAGGGCGACTATTCGCGGGCGCTCGGCGATTACAATGAAGCCATCAGACTCGGACAATCACTCCCCAACGCGTGGAACGGCAGGGGATGTGTTTTGAACTCCCTGGGCGATTACAGCCAGGCGATGAGCGACTATAAAATGGCGGTCGCCCTCAAACCCGATTATGCCGATGCCTGGTACAACGGCGGACAGGCATTGCAGGCAATGAACGAACTTGACCGTGCCGGCGAGTGGTACGATCGTGCGATACACTATCAGAGCGATTATGGCCCGGCATACAACGGCCGGGGCATCATATGGTGCCGAAAGGGGGACTATAACCGGGCAATCGCCGATTTTAACCTCGCGCTGGCCCAGGATGCTCCCTTCATCGACGCCTATATCAACCGCGGCAACGCCTGGCGGGAGCAGGGAATGTATGGCCGTGCGATAGAAGATTATAGCCGTGCAATTTCGCTCGATTCACCCAACCGGGCGATCGCCTGCTTCGGTCGCGGCATTGCCTTCCGGGCCGAAGGGGATGTCGAACACGCCCGGAGGGATTTTACGCTGGCCTGCGCCCTGCACCTGGATGCCGGGTGCCGTGAACTTGAAAGAGACGGCCAGGCATCCGGACCCGGAAGCCGATAAAAAACATAGGTCAAGAGCCGGGTCCCTCTGCCTGCACATTCAATAGGCAATGAATATGCTTCAAAATAAGAATCGATATGCATGGTTGTCCGCGCAACGCCTGTATTGCCTCGTCCCGATAGTCATTACCGCCCTGGCCTTTTATGGCGTATGGGGCAACTCATTCACCAATTGGGACGATGACGTCTATGTAACCGGCAATGCCCTCATCCGCTCATTGTCCCGGCGAACTCTCCTCACGATTTTTTCCCCGGCTACCTTCGTCTGCGGGAATTATCACCCCGTCACCGTTCTCTCCTATGCCCTGAACTATGCCGCCGGCGGGCTCAACCCGGCAGGCTATATCCTCATCGATCTTATCATCCACCTTTTGAATGTCCTCCTGGTTTTTATTTTTATCCGGAAAATTGCCGGCAACGATTTTGCCGCGTCGCTCTGCGCGCTTGCCTTCGGCATCCACCCGATGCATGTCGAGCCGGTTGCCTGGATTTCGGGCCGGAAGGATTTGCTGTCGACCTTCTTCTACCTTGCATCGGCGATTACGTACCTGTCTTATCTCGAAGGGAAAAACCGGTCCGGATGGCGGTGGTATGCCGTCGCCTCCCTGCTGTTTGCCTGCTCGCTGCTTTCCAAGGCAACGGCGGTGACGCTTCCGGCCGCCCTTCTCCTGATCGACTATTACCGCAGGCGGAAATTTTCGGCCCGGACGGTCATCGATAAAATTCCCTTTGTTATCCCCTCGATCGTCATCGGACTCCTTGCCGTCAGGGGACAGCATCAGGGAGGGGCGCTCGACGGCATCGGCGTATTGACGATACCGACGAGATTTTCCATCGTCTGCTACTCCTTCATGTTTTATGTCCTTAAATTTTTCGTGCCCGTCAAACTCGCCGCGCTCTATCCCTATCCCTTGTCGATTTCGAAATCCCTGCCGCTTGCCTACCTGCTGTCGCCGGCCTTCACCGCGGCATGCCTCGGGGCGGCCTGGTACTTCAGGAAATCCCGGACGCTCGTCTTCGGCTTCGGTTTTTTCCTGGTCAACCTTCTCCTGAACCTGCATTACATCCCCGTCAGCGGTATCGTCACGGCGGACCGTTACACCTATTGCGCCTATATCGGCCTGTTCTTCATCGTCGCCCGGTATGCGGAAAAAAACTTCGCAGGTGTCCGGAAATCAGGCGTGCGGGTCGCGGGAGGGGCGATACTCTGTTTAATAACGCTCGGTTTTTGCTCCATGGTGCACGAACGCTGCGCGGTATGGAAAAACGGGGAGACGCTCTGGAGCGACGTCATCCGGAAATACCCATCGCCCTCGGCCAGCAATAATCGGGGATCCTATCGGTATTCGAGGCACGATTATGCGGGGGCAATCGACGATTTTAACCGCGCTCTCGAACAGGCTCCCGGCTATGCCGCCGCCTGGAACAACCGGGGCCTGTCGCACGATGCGCTCGGCGACCGTGCGGATGCGGCCGAGGATTATCGCAGGGCGCTGTCCCATAATCCCGGTTATGCGGAGGCCTGGAACAACCTCGGCCAGGAGTACTACGCCGGCGGCAACTACGAAGAGGCGATGGATGCCTGCAACCGGGCGATTGCGCTGAAGCCGTCCTATGCCGAGGCTTATGCCGGCCGGGGCACTATTTTGAGCGGCAGGGGAGCGTATGCCGGCGCGATCGCCGATTACCAGCACGCCATCTCCCTGAAGCCGGACTATGCCGTTGCCTGGTATAACGAAGGGCGTGCCTGCCAGGCCATGAACGACCTCGACCGGGCATGGAGCTGCTTCAGCGAGGCACTGACGTTGGATCCCTCGTATGCCCAGGCATACAACAGCCGGGGCGTGGTGTACTGCCTGAAAGGTGATTTCGGCCATGCGGTTGCCGACTTTACCCGGGCAATCGCGCTCCAGCCGCTGTCGCCGGACGCCTATGTCAATCGCGGCAACGCGTACGGTTCGATGGGCGACTATAACTCCGCGATCGGCGATTTCAGCAGGGCGATCGGGCTCGATCCGGAACAATTCCCCCAGGCTTATTACGGACGCGGAATCGCCTGCCGGTCGATAGGGGAGTATAAAAATGCCGGGGAGGACATGGAGAGAGCCTGCGACCTGCATATGGACGCGGCATGCCGGGAACTGAAGAGGAGATGAGAGAGAGGGGGGGATAAAAGAGTAAGATAGTTCCTGATCTAATATATAAGTATTATCTCCAACCCTCCGATTCTGAACTCAGTGCTTTTTGTTGCTGATTCCGGTGGTTCCCCCTGGTCGGAGCCGCGCAAAGCCGCGTCTCCGACGCACCCTTTCCTGCGGAGGTGCGCCCCGCCAACGGGTGCCGGTCATGAAGCACTCCCACCTCGTGCGGCTGGTTCAACCAAAACTATAATAATCCGCCCATTTTGCCTTTCGGGCAAAATGGGTTGACCCGGCTCGGCCACCCAAAAGAATTTGATTTTATTCTTGTATCCGGGCTGCTGTCTTCCTGCCCGTTATTCAATGCAATCATGTCCCGGAGATCGAAATCTCGGATTCTATTGCGGCGCTCCCGGAGCCCGATATGGAGGATTCGGCGCCCCGACGACCGGATTATACCATAAGGGAAGGGAAAAATCATCATTCATGTATCGCGGAGGGCTCCGCATCTTCATTTGTTTCCTTATTATTCCAATACATAGTTGCACAATTCAGGTAATTATGCCATAATCGAAGAGCGCTCTTCCGGGGGCGATGCCGACCGGCTTGAAGGGCCGGTTGGACGGTTATTCCACTTTTTTTCCGGGGGGAAGAGCCTGTCTGCCATTCCGGCCATGAAAAGTCAAAAAAAAGGCTTGACTTCACTTTTGAATCTCCTTATATTCCTTCATGACCTTTTTATTAAACGCAATAATGCGGCAGAATTGGATCTATAACCATCATGAAATGTCGCCGTGTCCTGGGGTCGGACAGTAAAATAGCGGGTGATGCGGGGCGTTTCATTCAAAACCAGAGCAATTAAACCAGAGGCCATAGTCCATTAAAGAAGGAGGAGGTTCCAGTATGGGTAATCTCAAGGATGCGCTCGAAGGCCGGCAGGCTGTTCCACGTTTGATCTCCTCATGGAAAAAAGTGTGGTGCGTTGCGGCCATAATAGCGGCAATGGTGGGCGCGGCCTTCGGCCTGGACAATTACAGTACCTGGCAATCCTATAAAAACATCCTCATCAATACGAAATCGGCGACGGGTCTGGGCGGTCTGGGCGCCCTTTCCGCTACCCAGAAAAAATTCCCGCTGCTCGTCCGATTCACCACGGCGAACGCCGATATCTTCAGTGGATCGC
>CAZYYB010000047.1:0-22794 GCA_964651515.1 uncultured Fibrobacteraceae bacterium | reverse complement strand
GCCCGTGCCCTTTGCCGCCTGCGGCCCGGGAATACCCCGGGGCGCGGCAAAGGTCTACTGCGAAACCGCGGCGCAGGGCTTTCCGGTGCGTTCGGGTTCGGCGCTTTTCGACGATTTCATCAAGGGAGCGCTGTAGAACGGTATTATGGGTATACGTATTTTCGAAAAACTGCTCACGTTTCTGTTCGATGTCATCGCGATCAACGTCGCGTTTTTTACCACCGTATGGCTGCGGTACGCCTCGGGGCTCTTCCCGGAAGCGTACAACCCGCATATCGATTTTTCATCCTATTTCAATCCGGTGCTCCTGCTGTGGAACGCCATGTGGCTGCTCCTGTTTTTTGTCAATGGCCTCTACCGCGAGTGGCACAAGGAGTCGCGATTCGATGAGTTCGTCGTGATCGCCCGGGCGGTCCTCTTCGGCACCCTGTTCATCTGCCTGCTGACAAGCGCGCAGCAGATCATCGACCTCGCCCATACCGGCGACGTGCGGGTATTTTTCACGCGCACGAAACTCGCGGCGCTCCTGACCTACGGCGGGTGCATGCTGTTCTTCGCCACCGCCTCCCGTTTTGCCATCCATTCGCTCCTGCCGCTGCTCTTTTCGCGCGGCATCGGCGTCAGCAAGGTGCTCATCATCGGGGCAAACGCGTCGGGTGAGCGGCTTGTCAAGGAAATCCACGCCTACGCGAAGCTCGGTTACCGCGTCGCCGGATTCATCGACGACGACGGACGAAAACGCGGCACGCTCGTGGGCGGCTACCGCGTCCTCGGCACCTACTCGGACCTTCCGTCAATAGTCAAACGGGAACGCGTCCCGGCGATCATCGTCGCGCATGTCAGCGATTCGGCCAATGAGATCATGAAGGTACTCAACTACTGCGGCGACATCACGGTGACCGTGTACATGGTGCCTTCGCTCATCGATGTCATAACGGGCCACCTGAAGACGCACCAGGTGTTCGGGATTCCGCTCCTCGTGCTCCTGCAGGACCATATGCCCGGCTGGGAGGCGCAGATCAAGCGTCTCATGGACATCACCGTTTCGCTCGCCGTGCTGACCGTCGGCGCGCCCGCCTGGCTCCTGGTCGCGGCCGTCATCAGGCTTTCCTCGCCGGGACCGGTGGTGTACAACCAGCTCCGGGTCGGACAGAACGGCAGGAATTTCACCATGTACAAGTTCCGCTCCATGTACCAGGATGCCGAAAAGCGGTCCGGGCCGACCTGGGCATCGAAGAACGATCCGCGGATCACGCCGGTCGGGAATTTCATCCGGAAAACGCGGCTGGATGAAATTCCCCAGTTTTTCAATGTCCTGAAGGGCGAAATGAGCCTCGTCGGCCCGCGTCCGGAACGACCCTTCTTCGTCGAGCAGCTCAAGCTCGAAATTCCCTGGTACGTGCGCCGAATCAAGATGAAACCCGGCATCACCGGATGGGCACAAGTCAAGCACAAGTACGATGCGTCAATTGAGGATGTCAAACAGAAGGTCATGTACGACCTGTATTACTTCGAGAACATGTCTGTCAAGCTCGACATCAAGATCATCCTGCGCACCTTCTGGGTCGTTTTTACCGGCAAGGGCGCACACTGACCGGCTTTGCATTTTTTAAGGCGGCACCTTGCACAATTTTAATATTTAATGTACTATAGTAGGCGGTATCCTTCCACCCGGAGCGTGCCGATGAAAAATGCCTCTAAACAGCACCCGGTCCGCCGTAAGAAAGCCGAACCGACAGCCGCCGTTGCCTCCATGACTAAAACGATCCGCAGCCACCGCCAGGAAGCCACGATCATCTCAGGCGGCACCGAGGAGCTGAAGGATTTTATCGTGCAGCACCTCGCCATGCCGCTCAAACCGGAAAAGGTCGGGAAAAGCGCCTCCCCTGCCGACCGGAATGGCGACCTCTTCCGCCAGGTCGTTTCTCCCGCCGGCGGGGAACTCCCGGCAGAGGCGAAACTGTTCGAGACGTATGTGCTCAGGGAAAAGAAAAAAGACCGTCGGTAAAGTACGATGTACCTCCGGTAATACCGCATGGTAAACAGACCGGTACGTCATAGCCGGGACGACCGGCAGGTTGCCGCGGCGGTTGCGCTTTGTCACTCCTGATTTTTCTTTCTCCCCTCACAGTTCCGAAAGCGTATTGGTATACACCCGCTCGGGCTGAACGCCGACGAACTCCTTTACCACTTCTCCCCGGTTGAAAAAAATCACGGTCGGAATGCCCGCGATTCGATACTTTTCGGCACTCGCCGGATTCTCGTCGACATTGATCTTGAAAACGTCCGCCCTGCCTGCCGCCTGCTCTCCCAGGCGCTCGATGATCGGGCTGACGACACGACACGGCCCGCACCACGGCGCCCAGAAATCGACGATCGCGGGCAGCTTCGACTCCAGCACATCCTTCTGAAAGTTTGCATCACTCGTTTCCCGAACCACGGTTCGCTCCTTGCTATGCGGTGCTATGCGGTCTAACGTCAATGGAGGTGAAATAAAACCGCAACAACCATGCCAATTTATTGCACATGCGAACAGGCGGTCACGGGGTGGTGCGACGGCAGCGTCTGCCCTGCACCATATCGCTCTCCTCCATGCACTGCCGGAGATATGAGATCGATGCCGATTTCCGGGCACTCCATTCGGGCGCAAGGAGGCCGTTCCCGGGGCGGGAGTCGGCCATGATCCGGTGGATATGCTGATCGGGCCGGAGCCGCTCGATAAAGCCGCAGAGGATCGAGGCATACTCCTCTATCGTCATGACCGGCGCGTCTCCCTTTTGGTGCCAATCGGCAATCGGCGTCCCGCGAATGACCATGAGCTGGTGGATTTTTACGCCGCTGACCGGCAGCGAAGCGAGGAAGGACGCGGTGGCAAGCATCATCTCCCCGGTCTCGCCCGGCAGGCCGAGCACGACATGGGCGACGCAGTCGATGCCCGCCGCCGAAAGGCGAACCGCCGCCCCGGCAAAGTCGGCAACGGTGTGCCCCCGGTTGATCCGCGCCAGAGTCGCATCGTGAGCCGTCTGCAACCCGAGTTCAACGGTCAGGTAGGTTCTCCGCGTGAGGTCCGCAAGGTAATCGTACACCGGATCGGGCAGACAATCGGGCCGCGTCCCGATGCTCAGTCCCACGACGCGGGGAAGCCGCAGGAGCGGCTCATAGATTCCGGCCAGAAGGTCGGGAGGGGCATAGGTATTGGAAAATGGTTGCAGGTAGGCGATGAAAACCTTCCGCAGGTCGGCAGTCCGTTCTATAGCCGAAGTCAATTGATCGAGCGGGGTGGCTGCCGCTCCGGCAACCGGACTGAATGCGCGATTATCGCAGAAAGCGCACCCTCCCGTTCCCTTCCGGCCATCGCGGTTGGGGCAGGTGAACCCGGCATTCAGGGGAACCTTGAGTACTGCGGCGTCGAACCGTTTCTTCAGGTATGCGCTGTATGCGTTACAGCGATCCATGGATCTGCTATCGGATCGGCAGCAGCCCGACCGACCGGGCGGTCGATGGGCAGCCCCGAGAGAAGAGCGGTGAGCGTGCTATTTGGCCGGGGTTGATTTAACCGCTCCGGAGAGTTTGTTCAGCTCCTTGGTTAAATCCATGGAACTGGTATCGTCGCTAAGCTGCTGAAGGTCGCTCGAAACGTCCACCTGCGTTGTTTTCAGACGAGGAGCCTCCTTCGATGAATCCGGCCGGACCTCGCGTTCGAGATCCTCGGTCTGGCTGCGGGTCATCGTGGGTTCATGCGGGGTGCTGACGCCGGCAGCCCCGCTCAATTCGGCGCCCTTTTCGAGCCGGTCGATCCTGGTCTGCACATCCTCTTTCTGCATCGGATCGTCCAGATAGAGGAGCGCCTTTTTCCAGGTTTCCACTGCCTCCTGTTTACGGCCCTTGTTTTCGAGAGCCCACGCAAGTTGCTGATAGTAGGTTGCGTTATTCTGCTCAACCATGATCGCGGCCTGGTATTCGACGATTGCCGCATCGGTATCGTGCTCGTTTTTCAGGTAGATATCGCCGAGCTCACTGTGGGCATCGCCCTTATCCGGCTCGGCGGCAATGGCCTGCTTTAAATATCCCTTCGCCTCGCCGAGCTGGTTTATATAGACCAGACAGCGCGACAGGTTAAGAATCGCCTCGACATTGCCGCCGTCCATTTTCACCAGCTCCCGGTACTGGGTAATCGCCTCGGGCATCTTCTTTGCATTTGCAAACATTGCGGCCAGGTTCATGCGGGCGGTGACGTTTGAGGGATCATAGTTCACGGCGTGGGCCAGGGCATCCATGGCGCCGACCGCATTGTTCTGGTTGTCGTAGGCGACGGCCAGGCTCGACCAGACGATGGAACTCGTGGGCTTCATTTTCAGAGCTTTTTTAAGCTCGACGACCCCTGAGGGATAGTTTCCCCATTGGACATAGGTCAGCCCCAGATTATATTGAGCCTCGAAATAGTCGGGCTCGCGGGACAGGGCCTCCTTGAATGCATTGGCGGCCTGGCTGTAGGCTCCGCGCTGGAGCAGTTCCTGGCCGTTATTCATGAAAAACTCAACGGTCTGGCCAAAAATTACGAAGGGACATGCAAGCGTCATCACGATCACGGCGAGAGATCCCAGAGATCCTGCTGAAAACATCTTTTTCATGGTGCCCCCTTTATCATTATATATATAGATAGCGCCATGGAGGAGGTGCAAGTATAAATTGTCCCGCGGGGTGGCATCGGCCCTGCCGACGGAGGGAGTACCGCGCCGGAGATGCCGTAAATGAACTATATTTCTGCTCCCCTTTCGTGGCATGCCGGTACCGCATACCGGAAAACGATCCTTGCAGAAAAAGGAGTCTCGCATGGCCCGTGAACTAAGGGATTCCTATCAAAATCCGCTCATCGAACGATATGCCTCGCCCGAAATGTCGTTTGTATTCTCTCCCCATAATAAATTTTCCACCTGGCGGAAACTCTGGGTCGCGCTTGCCGAAGCCCAGGCGTCCCTGGGCCTGGGAATTACCGCCGGACAAATTGACGAGATGAAGGCGCAGGTCGACGATATCGACTACGAAAAGGCCGCGCACTACGAAGCGCAAACGCGTCACGATGTCATGGCGCATATAAAAACCTTCGGCGAAAAATGTCCGGGCGCCCGGCCGATCATCCATCTCGGCGCGACGAGCGCGTATGTGGGCGACAATACCGATCTCATCCAGATGCGCGAAGCCGCAACGATCATTCTGGCCAGGATAGCCGCCGTCATGCGCGCCCTGCGGAAATTCGCCCTGGAGCATGCCGACCGCGCCACACTCGGCTTTACCCATTTCCAACCCGCCCAGCTTACTACGGTCGGTAAACGGGCCGCGCTCTGGATGAATGAACTCCTGATGGATTTTGAAGCGATCGAAGAGTTCAACGTGCGGCTGCCGTTCCTTGGAGTAAAGGGAACCACCGGGACCCAGGCCAGTTTTCTCTCCCTGTTCGACGGCGATCACGATAAGGTGAAAAAGCTCGATGCCGATGTCGCGGCCCGGATGGGATTCGCGCGAAGCGTCCCGGTATCCGGACAGACCTACTCCCGCAAGATCGATTTCCAGGCGGCGGCGGCGCTCTCCGGGCTGGCCCAGACCCTGCACAAGGTCGGCAACGATCTGCGCCTGCTCCAGCACCTCAAGGAGATCGAGGAGCCCTTCGAAAAAACACAGGTGGGATCCTCGGCAATGGCTTACAAACGGAACCCCATGCGATCCGAGCGGCTTACCTCGCTCTGCCGGTTCATCATTTCACTGTCGACCTCCCCGGCCATGACCGCCGCCGAGCAGTGGTTCGAACGGACCCTCGACGATTCGGCGAACAAGCGGATCTCGATGCCGGAAATTTTCCTTTCCGCGGACGCCGCGCTCATCATCGCGCTGGATATCGCCGAGGGACTCCTGGTCTATCCGGCGGTGATCGCCCGGCACATCGATGAGGAACTCCCGTTCATGGCGACCGAAAATATCCTCATGGCCTCGGTGAAAAAGGGAGGCGACCGCCAGGAGATTCACGAGCGGATCCGGCTGCACTCCATGGCGGCGGCAAACGGCGTAAAAATGGAGGGGAAAAGGAACGACCTGCTCGACCGCCTGGCCGCGGACGGCGAGCTCCCTATGTCAATAGAAGAAATCAGGGACTTACTCGACGTCAAGGCCTTCGTCGGTCGCGCACCCGAACAGACCCGCGAGTTTATCGCGGACTATATCGACCCGATGCTTGCCCGCGCAAAGCGATACGGGAGTGTCGACCGTATGCACCTCGCCGTTTAACCAGCAATGCCGGCCGACTATCACATCCACACCGCCTACTGCGGTCATGCGCGGGGAACGATCGTCGAATATATCGAATCCGCGATCTCGCTTGGCCTTCGGGAAATCGGCTTTTCGGATCACCTGTGGCGCTACTATCTGACCCCGGCCCAGCGGCGCCGCCATCGCGACTGGGGCATGGACGAAAAGAACCTCGGACGCTATTTCGACGACCTTCTCGATGCCCGTGAATCATTCAGGGACCGGATACGCATATCCATCGGCCTGGAGGTCGACTACATCGAGGGCTGCGAGGAGCTGCTGGCGCCTATCATCGAACGCTACCCCTTCGACTACCTGCTCTGCTCGGTCCACTGCCTTCCGCGCTTCGGCTGGAAACATCTGGCCGATTACCTGCGTTATGCCGACACCACCGCGATTTACACCGAGTATTTCCGGGTCATCCGCTCGGCCCTCGAATGCGGCCTGTTCCATATTCTTGCCCATCCCGACCTTATCTGGCGCACGATCGGCTGGCCCGCCTGCGCGGCTTCGCTGCCGTTTCAGGAAATTGCGGACCTGGCCGCCGCTGCGAAGGCAACGAATCATGCGATCGAAGTCAATGCCAACGGATTTCTCTGGTCAAAGGAAAATCACCTCGATCACGGCGATCCCTTCGCCCGGCTGATCGAGCAGTGCGGCAAGCTGGGAACCCCGGTTTCACTGGGCTCCGATGCGCATGAGCCCCTGAACGTCGGCCGACTTTTCCCGGAACTTCGCTCCGCGATGCGCGAGAGGGGAATCACCTCGGTCGTCTGCTTCACCGAGGGTATCCGGCGCGTTGTGCCGCTTGCCTGACCGCGTTGAGCCGACGCCGGAGGCTATGCGGCTTTTGTGAACAACAGATACAGGCAGGGATACATCGCGGTAATAATGGCCGCGGCGAGAACACGCCCTCCGCCTCCCCGGCGCCCGAAGGCGCCGACCACCGGCGCGCCGAAAAAAAAGACGATGGCGGAAAAGGCGGGCAGCCGGAATATGCCTTCCGGCTCGGCATGCGAGAGGTTGAGGCCGACATACGAAATGATCGTCACCAGGAGAACCAGCGCCAGGAGCGCCGCCCGGTACGACCGCCGCCCGTTCCTGAACATATACACCGCCGCCGCGATGCCCTGAATGACGAGAATCACCCCGCCGATGCCGTTGCAGATCTTTACGCCGACGCTTTCCGGCCGGACGTTCTGCAGGGGAAACCAGAAGTAGTGAACCGTCTTTTTAATGAACCCGGCAATGGCCTGCGCCGTTGCCGGGAAGTGCACCGGCGGACCGAAACCCATATTCAAAGCGAACGGCGAGTGATAGACCGCCAGATTCCTGATATACCAGGGAGCGGCGATGACCGCCGCGCCGCCGATGGCCGCGCACCCCTGCAATGCCGTGCGGAGATTGCGCTCCGCAAGCGACCCGGCGAAAAACCATGTGGCGGTAACGATAAAAAAAACTGCCAGGGAGCTCTTTGTCAGCATCCCGGCGGCAAGGCAGAGCATCAGGCGAATGGCCCGCCTCCACGGGAGGAAACCGCGTGAATGCGGCCGGCCGGCGGACATCATTTCGTAAACGATGAGGGTCGCGAGAAGCCAGGAGAGCGCATCGTTGGATATCATCGCGCAGAAATAGGCATGGGTAGGAAACAGCGCCGCGAAGAGGACCGCGTAGCGCCGGAGCAACGGGTCGGGCACGGTTTTATACGCTATCGCCCCGATGCAGAAAACCGTTAAAATCCCGCAGCAACACGAAAACAGCCGGCAGCAGTAAAAGGCTGCTTTACTTCCGAAGGCTGCATAAAAAAACGCCCCGATCACATAGTAAAGGGGCGGCTGGTAGTATTCGAAGTCGTTCCGGCCGAACGCACCGGGGTCCTTGACCGTACCCGTCTGGCGGGGAAGCGACCGGTGTCCGGCGAGGTATTTGACATAATTAAAATGTGCGGGTTCATCGTTCAGCCCTTCGAGGCGCTGCCCGACCGTTTGCCCGAAAGGCGTAAAAACCGTCAACAGCAACCGTAAAGCAATGGCAAGGGAGAGGAATAGCGTGAAGATGCCGCTTCCGGAAAAACCTCCATCCCTGATCGGGTGCCCATGCATCGGAAAAAAATACAATAAACGACCCGCTTGCGGGATGGTTATTGCGCCGGCGAACCTTCGGGGCCGGTCGCCCGGATGCCGCCCTCCATCGCCCACGTCGGCAAGCCCGCCCGACCCGGAATCTTCACGAAGCAGCAGCTTCGCCCCTCGACGACCGATGCAAGGTGACCCTCGGCGGTGAACTCCACGCAATCGGTGTCGCGGCGCACCGTCCGTACCGATCGCACGATATACCATCCCCCATCGCAGTCGGTACGCCCGATACCCGGAGCCGAAGAGTCGTCCCGCAGATTTTGCAAGGCGGTTTGCAGCCCATATTCGGCAATGCGCTCGGCTTTGCGATGATACTCCTGCTGCCGGACCGGAAACTTCTGCAATGCCGCAGAGACCAGGAGAGCGATGACCAGAGCGGTGGCCGCCATGACGACAGCTCCCGGAATAAAACCGGCACCGGCGATACGTCTGAGATGGTGAGAATTTTCCGGCATGGTTCCCCTGAACTTATTATCGGCAACTTCCGCCCCCGCCCCGCCACTCATCAATGCTACCGGCGAAGCCTCCGGGAGCATCTGAAAAATGGTGTTTCACCGGTGGGCAGGGATAAAAAATTTCCCCACCCTTTAAAGTTATTGTTTATATTATATAACGGAAGTATCATATTGTATCACTGTTTTTGTGTGCCGATTATTAAGGTCGTTCAACACATGAGCTATAATCACCAGAACCGGGGGTAATTTTAAACCATGGAGGAAAGGAAAATGACAAACCGTTTCAGCAGGAGAAGCAGTTTTCGAGCTGCGGCCCTGTGGGCAATGCTGCCTATTTTCGTCGGTGTTGTCGGTGCCCAGACGGCACTCGTCAGCTACAAATTCAAATTCGGACTGGCGACAAACCCGACTCCGGCCGGCTATATAAGGGTTTCGCCGAAGAATCTCTACAACCCGGCCGATACCGCAATTGCCGGCTACTACGGCTTCGAAAACTGGAAGCAAAACCGCCTCGGCGTCGTCGATCGCGGCGGCAGCGACACGCTCCATCGCGATTTCATCACCAATTTCGATTCGACCAAACTGGGTGTTTTGTACAACAACTCACCGTTTTACTTCTCGGTCAACGTACCGGAGGGGAAGTACCTGGTAAGGGTTACCATGGGCGACCCGCAGGACACCGCCGTTACCACCATCCAGGCGGAATCCCGCCGCCTCCTGCTGAAGGATTTCAAGACCCTGCCGGGACAGTATGTCACCAAGGTTTTCCCGGTCATTCGCCGCGCCCCGCTCATCGCCGGATCCACCAAGAGCGTTGGTCTCACCGCCCTGGAAAATCCGAAGATCTGTTTAGACTGGGATGAGAAGCTGAGCATCCAGTTCAATGGAAAACGGCCCTGCATCAGCGCGCTCGAAATCGACCAGGTTCCCAACACCACCGGCACGACCATCCACGTCTCCGGCAATTCGACGGCCATGGATCAGGAGGACGATCCGTGGACCTGCTGGGGCCAGATGATTCCCGCCTTCTTCGACACGAACGTTTTCATCAACGACGACGCGACCTCCGGGCTGACCTCCAGCAGCTTCATCGCCCAGGGACGGTTGTCCAAACTCTGCAGCATGATGCATAATGGGGATTATCTTACCTTCGAATTCGGCCACAACGATTCCAAGACTGCCGGATATCGGGCGGCTTTCCAGCAAAACATGCAGTACTTCTACGACAGCGCGGTCGCCCATGGCGCCACCATGGTCTTTATCACCCCCACGGCACGGAACGGGGACAACGACTCCGCGACCTCCATCGACAGCGCCGCATTCTATACGAGGCAGGAGGCCGCCCTGCTTACCGGATCAAAACTCATCGACCTCAATGCCGCCGTCCTTCACCTCAATACCGCGATACCGAACGAACTCTACTGCCGCATAGCGGCAAACGCCACCCTCTGGCCCGACCAGCCCGCGACCAACGATGGCACCCACTTCCGCGAATACGGCGGCTACGAGCTGGCGAAATGGGTCGCCTATCAGGGCATGCGGGCGGCGGCACTTCCGGTGCGCACCAATCTGTACGATACCGCCGGTGTTTTCAATTCGAGCGCGCCGCTGAACCCGACGGCTACCACGACTCCCGACACCCTGTACACCTATGTGGGTACCGATACCACGTGGATCTGGAATGTCTCCTGCGCCACCGATACGGTCCTGCGGTATGCCTCGGCGACGATCTGCTCCACCATCGTTACGCCTACTGCCGTCAGGCAGGCTTCGGCGCTTCCCGCATCGGTCCTGGCCAACTCGATCGCGGTGAATGCCCTGTCGGGCAGCGTCACCTTTTCCGCGCAGGAAGCGGGAAAAGCGAGATTCATTGTCTATTCGCTCAGCGGCCAGAGGCTCATGCAGAAGAACGCGCTGGTGACCGCTTCGCAGAACTCGATGCAATGGGAGGAGCTGGGGCGCCTGCCTCAGGGGACCTACTTCATGGTCATGGAGATAAATAACCAGAGTCGAGCGAAAACGATGTTTCAACGGATGTAAGAGACCGGTTGCAACGAGCCGGACTCCCGATGGGTTGAAGGCCATTTGCTCTCACAAGCACATGGCCTTTTTTTATACCCTCTGAGAGAAAAGAAATGCGGCCTATTTTCCCTGGACCGATGAAGGCGTCGGCGTTGCCGTCACCGCTGCGGGAGTTGCCGGGACGACCGGCACAACCGGCGCCGGCGTTGCCGTCACCGCCGTGGGAGTAGCCGAGGCGACCGGCACAACCGGTGTCGGCGTTGCCGTCACCGCCGCGGGAGCGGACAAGGCGGCTTGCTTAGGATTGGGAACAGGACCGGCCGTGTCCGGTGAGGGGGGCATGGGCAAACCGGTTTTCGGATTGACTGCACCGGTATGGTGCAGAGATCTCCCGGAAACCGAATCGGCCGCGCCGCTTCCGGATACTCCGGCACGGGAAGAGCCATTGGAGGTCGATTTTGCATCCGCTACCGAGGCATCCGCAAGCTCCCCATAGGCTTTCATCGTATCGAGAGCCGTCTGGATGCGCGGCTTGGCTTCCTTCGTGCAGTAGATTGAATTCGGGTACCGGTCGCAGATCTTTTGATACAGATTTTTGGCCGCCTTCTTCTTCCTGAGTTCGTTATCGGTCAACCAGGCGGCGACAAACAGGCTTTTCGGTGCAATTTCAAGATCGGAATACTCCTTGTAAACATTGAAAAACGCCTGCACCGCGCCCTTTATATCGCTTCCCTCCACATATTGCTTTTCGGCAGCCCGGAACGCCGCGGCCGCCCTCCCCTTGCGGGTCGTCACCACCGAATCGGGCACATCCTTCAACTCCTTCATCACGCGGCGGGAGTTCTCATCGTCCGGATAGCGCGCAAGCACCAGCGAAAAAAGGCTGTCGGCACGCACGGTATCCTTCAGGCTGTTCTTTGCAATGTACGCCGCGGCCGCCAACGCCTTGGGACGGTATAGGGAGTCGGCCGACGAATCGGCGGCGCAATGCAGGAATTGCCGGAAGGCGGAATCCGGTTCATCGAGATCGTAATAGAAGAGCTCGCCGATCTCGTACATCATATCCGCGCGGGTAGCCGCTTTGATCGTATCGGTCGGTGCCGCCTTCCTGGTCGAGTCCGCATGGGCCTGTTTTTTAGTCGAATCGGGGTGCATCCCCTTCTTGATCGCCAAGCCGGCGGAATCGCGCCCAGTCAATTGCTTCGCAGTATCGCGCACCGCAACCGGGGATTTCGCCGTATCGTGCAGCCCGAGGAGTTTCCAGGTCTCGCGCTCCCCGAGTTGCCGGCGAAGATTGGCGATTTTTTGCATCGCATTCATCCGCGCCGTGGCAACGGTAGACACCGATGAGTCCCTGCCTTTCCGGTCGTTTATCGAACGGAAACATTTCTGCGCCTCCCGAAAGTTACATTTGCGTTTCTGGTAGAGCAGCCCGAGCTGGTAGAGCGCCTTTCCGACCATCTGCGAGGTGTCCGACTGAACCGAGGTGCTGTCCGAAGGCCCGACGACGTCTTTAAAGGCGGCGATGGCATCGTCGGTTTTCCCCATCCGTTCGAGGATCATGCCTTTGTCGTAGGTAATTTCGCGTTCGTGAGACGCATTTTTGCGGCGATGCAGCATTTCGTCGAGGAGAGCGACGGCGTGGGCGGAAGAATCGCAATCCACATAGCAGGTGACCAGGTCGCGGTCGATCCGATAGGACTGCTCGGGATCGCTGTTCAGGCGCGGAGTTCCGGAAAGCCGGGCGATGGCGGAGTCATACTGCCTCAGATCCATGAACATTTCCGCCACCCTGATCATGAGGTCGGCCTTTTTGTCCTCTGACTTGACCGTAGCGGAGACCTTTTCAAGGCGTTTGATCGCCTGCGACTCACCCTCCCGCTTCGTCTCGAGCTCCACCATGAGCAGCGAAACCTGCTGGTCCTTATCGAGCTCGGGATAGGTGGCAAGCACATATTTGAGCGTTTCTTCCGCTTTGTCCAGATCCTCGTTGACCAGGTAAGCCTTCCCGACAAACAGGTACGATTCCGGGATCATCGAACTCTTCGGGTACTCCTGCTGCAGCACCCGGAACCACCGAATCGCCTTGGGCATCTCCTTTTCGTAGAAATAGGCTTCGCCCATCAGGAAATAGGCATGCTCATGCCATTTTTTATCGTTCGGGAAGGTTTCGAGGACCTTGGCGGCTTTCTCGATGGCGCGGTCATACTTGGTCTTGGCCTCGTCGGTCGGCATCACGACAATGCTGTCGGGATAGTGCAGCATCGTCTTCTGGTGAATACGATACCCCTCCCGGTATGCCTCCTCGGCATTATAAAACATGTTGAAATAGGTGGAGCATTGCAGGGTTACCGCAACGAGCAGCCCTATCGACGGAAGGAGAAGTCTCTTTGCAT
The DNA here is from genome assembly GCA_964651515.1 of uncultured Fibrobacteraceae bacterium. GTDB lineage: Bacteria > Fibrobacterota > Chitinivibrionia > Chitinivibrionales > Chitinispirillaceae > BOG-1184. Next base: position 9,486 of record CAZYYB010000047.1, on the reverse strand, counting down.
TCATCTTTTTTTAAAATACTTCCCAGCTTCGGGCGGCTCTTCCCTCACTTCCCGGGGGGGCTCGAACGAAAGCTTTTTGATTCTCTCGAACATTATATTTTTCATTGAAATGCGATCTTCGAACTTCCACCTGCCGATGCTGCGCAAAACACTCGTGAGGATTACTCTCTTTTCGGCTGGAATATTGCCGCTCATGTGGGTCCCCCTTCAGTCGCAGACGACAGGCCCATCCCCAAAGCATGCCGATTCGCTCGCCCGCGCGAAGGCGCGTGCGGCCGTTCTCGATTCGGTCGAACGGCATACCGACAACCAACGTCTTCAATTCGAAACACCCTCTCCGGGTCACGATCCCTACACGATTACCGCGGCAATGCTTTTTAACGGCAATGCCACCGCGCCCTCCGAGGCGCTCTCCGGTTCGGCCATCTGCCAGCCGGTGGACTACGGCCTTTCGAGCAGGATGAACCGCTTTCTTATTTACGGCAGCCCGGCGCCGCTTTTTCCGATCTATCCGACCGGATCGCTCATCGCGACCCGGCCCGGGCCGCTCGGAGGCAGCGACGGTACGTTTACGACGGAATTCTCGCAGATCAGCCTCCTCACCGGCGGCGCGACCAGCTATGAACCCTACCCCGGCAACGGCATAGTGCCCGAAGGGAGCTTCTTCTGGGAAAACGGCCTATTCGGCGAGGACATCTTCACGGTCCGCTTCATGCGGCCGCTCTCCGAACAGGTTACCTTCAGCTTCTTCTCGAATTACCGTCATTTCGACGGAATGAGCTTCGATCACGACGGCAACAGCATCTACACTTTTTATCAGTCGCTCCATGCCGATACCTCCCAGCTCAGCAACCAGGGGTATAACCCGCTCACCGACGAGTATTCGGTCGGCGGACGAATCCGCTATGCCGGCGCAAAGGGGAGCGAGTGGTCGCTTGGACTGAGCTACACCGATTGCTCGAACGAACTCGCGATCGATGCAACCGCTGCGAACGGGAATCCGGAGTGGGAGCTGCTCCATCAGTTTCGTTCGGGCCTCGACTTCGAAAGCTCCGGCAATCGGCTCGGCCCCCTCGATGTCAGTTTCGCGGGGAAGCTCGAAAGCGATGGACTTTCAAACCTCGTGCCGCAGCAAACGCTGGACAGCTCGCTGAACTTCGGCGGATCGAACAGCGAAATCTCCGCCGCCGGCAGGGCCGCGCTCCCGCTCGGCGATTCGGGATCGGTGGGGCTCGACTACCACGCGACGAGCATCGACCGTACCGCCTTCGATGGCCGCGAAGACCGTTCATTCGAAAATGCCCCCGAGCTCTTCCTGGCTCTTCCGCTCCGCACGCCGCTCCTGAGCGCCGCGGCAACCGCCGACGCCGGGGGTGAGATCCTGACCCTCGACGACCGGTATGCCTGCGCCTTCACCTGGTCGGCCGGGCTCGTCACAAAACAGGGGAGCAACGAGCTTCGGCTTTTCGCCCGGGAGTCGGCCCTGCCCTACGACATCCCCTACGACAGCAGCCTGCGCCAGGCGTCGCCGGAGCTCCTCGACCGTTACGGCATCGCCGGAGCCGAAGTTTCCATGCAGGGGCCGCGTGCCGGACTGGTGGCAGGCGCCCAGGCAGTCGAAGGCGTGGACAGCGAAACGGTGGCCCGTGCCTGGCCGCTCGGTATCCCACCCTACCAGCAGCCCCGCCTGGTTCTCCTCGCCGCACCCTCGGTGGGACCCTGGCGCGGGTGGTCGTTCGCTTCACGGGCCATGGTCTCGGACCGCAGGCCCGTTGTAAAGGCCGAGGCTTCACTCTCCTGCCTCACCCACCCCGAGGATACCCGGGAGTACATCGAATACCGGTTCAGCCTCGACTACTGGAGCCCGCGCGATCCCATCAGCTTTGCCGGAATCGATACCTGGAACCGGGAAATTTACGACCTGAACTTCGAGATCGCGACCCATGTCCGCACGTTCCGTTTCTTCGGCAAGGTCGACAACCTGCTCAACCGGAAGTTCGCCTATGTCCCGGGGTATTATTCGCCGGGATTGACGTTCAGATGGGGAATTTCGTGGTACTTGCAGAGATGATCGGTGTACATTATTCAGCATTCGGCGCGGCTGAGTTCTCTGGTGGGGCCACCGATCCCGCCGCCTGAAGTCAAAAGTTTTAATCCTGCTTTTTGTTTCCTCATCCTTCATCCCTCATACTTCATCCTTTTGTTTTCAAAACCATCACGAAATGCACGTTTTTGATCATTAAATGGGGGTAAAAGTGGCGATATCGATCACGAAAACCCCTCTAATTGCACGAAATTTGCACGAAATTCATACTTAACTCATTGATTCAAATGATAAATCGAATTTTTTATTTTTTAATTATTTTTTTTCGAACCTCATTCCGGCAAAATTTGCCGGTTTTTCGACCCCTTCAACCCCATCGGGGCACCTCTCCGCCTCACCCCCGGCCCTCTCCATAAAATGGAGAGGGGGGAACAAAAAAATCAGATTCAGACATGGCTCACGCACAAGGTGCTGACGCTGATATTCCGACAATGTCAAAGAACAAACCGCCTGCATGCGGAGGGGTGACATGAGCGTGCAGAGTTCTATGGCCGACCGCAGCGCTCCCCGTCGCATACCTTCCACCTATATGCTAATATACACTATTTTTAGGATTAATGCAATATATTTTATCTAGGGCGAGACCGCCATGGAGAGCACACAAATCCCCACTCGACCGCTTTGTCTGTTTTCCCGTGTTTTTGCTCCCGAACGGGCGTTGGCGTTGCGGAAGTGCCGAGGCCCCGCCTGATTTGGACTTTTTCATAGCCTTGCTCATACCTCTCCTTGTGGGAGAGGTCCGGCCGCTTCGGCCGGGGTGAGGTCACTTTCGCCAAGGGGGGGGCGTCGGCAAACGCGGCTTTGCGCGGCTCCTGCCAGGGGGAAGGCTTCCCCCCTCAAAAGCCTTTGAATTTGTATTACTTCTCCCCCCGCATATACCCCTCCAGCAATGCGACATGCTTATCAAACGAAAACTTCTCCTCGACCGTCGCCCTCGCCCATCGTCCCATCTCCGGCAACCTCTCCCGCTCCCGCATGCATTGTTCTATGGCCCCGGCCAGGCTGCCCGCATCCATGGTCGCGAAGAGATAGCCGTTTTTCCCGTGATCGATGATCTCCCCCACGCCCCCCGCATCGCTGCCGATCGCCGGGGTCGCCCACGCCATGCCCTCGATGAGCACCATGCCGAACGTCTCTTCACGGGTGGCGAGCGCGACGAGGTCCGCCGCCGCATAGAGCGGCCCGAGCTCCTCGACGAATCCGGGGAAGGCGCACTGCGGTGCCACGCCGGCCCGTTCGACGGCCGATTGCAGGAGTGCCCGGTACCCCTCGCCGCCCACCGTTTCCGCCCCGGCAAAGATGACGTGCGGCGCCAGCCCGGTGCGTTTCAGCCGCGCAAGGGCTTCGATGATGAGCTCCTGCCCCTTCTGCGGGTCGAGCCGGTTGGGGAAGAGGATGAGGAAGTCCGACTCGGAAAGGTTGAACCGGCTGCGCACCTGCGCGCGATACCGTGGCTTTGCGGCGATATCCGGGAGCCCGGTACCCAGGTAGAGGCATGTGACCCGATCCGGTTCGATGGGCACGAGGGAGGCCATCCGCGCGCGCATCTGCTCGGTCGCGGCCAGGAGAAGGTCGATTTTTCCGTAGATCCAGCGGTGGAAGGGGTCGCTCTTGCGCCTGCCGGGCTGCATCTGCTTGGTATAGACCACCCGGAGGCCGGGGTAAAAGGTCTTTGCAAACGCGGCGAAGGGGAGGTCCATCGTGGTGTGGACATGTACGACATCGCTGTGCAACCGGCGGACGAGCCGCAGGACGGCAATCGCGGCGGGCAGGTCGACGTAGGGGGTTCGCGGCCGCAGAAGCGTCACCGGACCGGAAATCCGTCCGGCGAGGCTGCCGCCTTCGTGGAGCGCGTAGGCGACCGCATGACCGGCCCCGGCAAGCGCATTGCCGATGCGTTCGACGTAAAGTTCGTTCCCGCCGAGCGCGCGGGAGAAGCATACTTCGAGAATTTTCACTTTTTTTCCTCGTGCCGGGGTGCCCGGATGCGTGAGAAAAAATAGCTCCCGGACTTCCGGCCCGCTGTTGCAATTAACTATCTTATGCAGTCTAACTTTATCGGTGAGCGGCAGGGCGGGACCATTGCTCCCGCCCTGCCGCTCACTTTCAACCACGGTGCACGATACCCGCGGCCCGCCCGCTGCAACGCATTCACCGGTTCCTTTCTTAATATGAGGTAATCGTCTCATGACATCAGACGGAAAACGTACAAGTCAGCTTTCAGGCCGCCTCGGCGGTATGCAGCGGCGCATTTGCGGAGCGCTGCTCGCGCTCGTCCTTCTCTGCCTCACCCTCTCGTGCAAATCATCGACCGGCGACTCCTCCTCCGGCGCCTCGACGGGCGGGAGCTCCTCCCACAGGGGAGGAGGCGCCGGCCAGTCGGTTCCGGTCGTTGCCGTTCCGGCGGTGTCGGGCGACATCAACATTTACCTTACCGGCATCGGGTCGGTGGTGCCGTTGCAGACCGTGACGGTCAAGACCCAGGTCGACGGGCAGCTTCAGCAGGTGCTCTTCAAGGAGGGCCAGCGGGTCGCCAGGGGCCAGCTTCTGGCGATTATCGATCCCCGGCCGTTCGAGGCGCAGATCATGCAGGCCGAGGGCCAGCTCGGTCGCGACAGCTCCCTGCTTGCCAACGCACGGATCGACCTCAATCGCTACGAAGTTCTGTCGAAGGAAGATGCGATCCCCGAGCAGCAGCTTGCCACCCAGCGGGCGACGGTGTTGCAGTATGAAGGCACCGTCAAGCTCGACCAGGGGAACCTTGACAACGCCCGTCTCCAGCTCACCTGGTCCCGCATCGTCTCTCCCTTGACCGGGGTCGCGGGCCTCCGCCTGGTCGATCCCGGCAACATCGTTCATGCGACGGATCCCGGCGGCATCGTGGTCCTGACGCAGGAGCAACCGATCACGGCGGTGTTCACCATCTCCGAAGACGATCTCCCCCGGCTCCTCGGCCGGATGCGGAAGGGCGATGCCCCGGTCGTCGAGGCGCTCGACCGAAGCGATAACAAGAAGCTCGCCGAAGGGAAGGTCCTCGCCGTGAACAACCGCATCGATTCGATGACCGGTACCATGCAGATCAAGGCGATCTTCCCGAACGAACATCACGAGCTCGCTCCGGGCCAGTTCGTCAATGCCCACCTCCTGCTCGACGTCAAGAGCAACGTCACGGTCATCCCGCAGGCGGCCCTGCAGCGCGGCCCGCAGGGGATGTTCGTGTACGTGGTCAAGCCCGACCGCACCGTGGCGGTGCAGCCGGTCAAACCCGGACCGTCCGAAGGCGACCGGGTCCAGGCCCTGGACGGCGTTGCGCCCGGCGACACCGTGGTGGTGGAGGGCGCCGACCGGCTCCACGAGGGCGCCCACGTTGAAATCCGGGCCGCCAGGGGCGGTCAGGGTGGACAGGGTGCACCGGGTGACCAGAGCGGTCAGAACGGCATGAGCAGTCTCAGCGGTCAGGGTGGACAGACCGACCAGAGCGGCCAGGGCGGTCAAAGCGGCCAGTGGAAGCATGGCGGTCACGGTAGCCACGGTAGTCACAGCAGGGATACGTCGAGGTCATGAACCCTTCGCGGATCTTCATCCAGCGACCGATCGCCACGTCGCTCTTCATGGCGGCGATTCTCCTCGCCGGCCTTTTTGCCCTGAAGCAGCTGCCGATCTCCGCGCTGCCCGAGGTCGAGTATCCGACCATCCAGGTGATCACCCTGTATCCCGGAGCGTCGGCCGACGTCATGGTATCGACGGTCACCTCTCCGCTCGAAACGCAGTTCGGCCAGATGCCGGGACTGCGGGAGATGAATTCATCGAGTTCGGGCGGCGCCTCGGTGGTGACGCTCCAGTTCGACCTGAAGCAGAGCATCGACGTGGCGGAGCAGGAGGTGCAGGAAGCCATCAACGCCGCCTCCTCGTTCCTGCCGACCGATCTTCCGGCGCCGCCGGTCTACGCCAAGATCAATCCGGCCGACGCGCCGATCATGACGCTGGCGCTCACCTCGAGCACCCTGCCGCAACCGCAGGTGGAGGACCTCGCCGAAACGCGGCTCGTTCCCAAGCTCTCCGAGGTACCGGGCGTGGGAGCCGTCACCATCGGCGGCGGCAGGCGGCCGGCGGTGCGCATCAGGGCCAACCCGACGGCACTCGCCGCCTACGGGCTGACGCTCGAAAGCATCCGGAGCGCGGTCATAGCCCAGAATGTCAATGAAGCCAAGGGCGAGTTCGACGGCGCGCGCCAGTCTTCCACGATCGGCGCGAACGACCAGCTTACCGGCAGCGCCCAGTATAAGCCGATCGTCATCGCCTACCGCAACGGCGCCCCGGTCCGGTTGTCCGATGTCGCGGATGTGGTCGACGATGTGGAGAACTCCCTGCTCGCGGCCTGGAAAGACGATACGCCGGCGGTCATCCTCGATATCCACCGCCAGCCGGGCTCGAACGTCATCGGCGTCGTCAACAACATCAACCGGCTGCTGCCGCAGTTGCAAACGTCGCTGCCGCCCGGCGTCTCGGCGCAGGTCGTCACCGACCGCACCATCAGCATCCGCGCCTCGGTGAAAGACATCGCCTTTGAGCTCTGCCTCGCCGGTTTCCTCGTGGTCGCGGTCATCTTCCTCTTTCTTCGCACGACGGCGGGCACCCTCATACCGGGTATCGCGCTCCCCCTGTCGCTCATCGGCACGTTCGGCATCATGTACCTGCTCGGGTACAGCCTCGATAACCTTTCGCTCATGGCGCTGACCATTGCGGCCGGTTTTGTGGTCGACGATGCCATCGTCATGATCGAGAATATCTCGCGGTTCATCGAAGAGGGAGAGAGCCCCCTCGAAGCCGCGCTCAAGGGGTCGCAACAGATCGCCTTCACCATCATCTCCCTGACGGTTTCGCTCATTGCCGTGCTCATCCCGCTGTTTTCATGGGGGACGTCGTGGGGCGGCTCTTCCGCGAATTTTCCGTCACCCTCGGCGTCACGATCCTGTTCTCGGCCGTGGTTTCGCTCACCCTGACGCCCATGCTCTGCGCGCTGCTCCTGCGCCGCACCCCTCCCCTCGAAAAGCAGAGCCGCTTTTATGCCGGATCGCAGGCCATGTTCGACACCATCATTTCGGCGTACGGCAGGTCGCTCGAATGGGTGCTCAAACATCAGCGACCGACACTCCTGGTGTTCCTCAGCACCCTGGTTTTGACCGTCCTCCTGTACATGATCATGCCGATCGGTTTCATCCCGGTGCAGGATACCGGGCTTCTCGAAGGATTTACCGAGGCTCCGCCGTCCATCTCATTTCAGGCAATGAGCGAGGCACAGAAGGAGCTTGCACGGGCCATCCTTACCGACAGCGCGGTTTCGAGTCTTACCTCGTTTGTCGGCGTCGACGGCGTCAACCCGACACTCAATTCCGGCCGGATGCTCATCAACCTGAAGCCGCCGGAACATCGCAAGGGCAGCGCCGTCGAGATCATGCGCCGCATCCAGCGGGAAACGGCCGACATCGCCGGCATACGGCTGTTCATGCAGCCGGTGCAGGATCTCACCATCGAAAGCAGGCTCTCCAAAAACCAGTACCAGTTCAGCCTGCAGGACCCTAATTCCAATGAGCTGAACGACTGGTCGAACAGGCTGATCGGTGCCCTGGCCGAGCGGCCGGAGCTCAGGGATGTGTCGAGCGACGCGCAGAATAACGGACTCGAAGCGCACGTCATCATCGACCGGCCCACGGCGTCGCGGCTGGGCATCTCCGCGGGCACGGTCGATGCGAATCTGTACGACGCCTACGGCCAGCGGATCGTCTCGACCATTTTCAGCCAGCTCTCCCAGTATCGGGTGATTCTTGAGGTGAAGCCGGAATTCAGCGCGAGCCCGGCGAACTTCAACGACATTTACCTGCAGAGCGCAAACGGATCGCCCGTCCCCATGAGTTCGGTGGTGCAGGTAGCCGAGACCACCACCGCCCTGTCGATCGAGCGGCAGGGGCAGTTCCCGGCGGCGATGATCTCCTTCAACCTCGCGCCCGGCACCTCGCTTCTCAAGGCGATCGGCACGATCAACGACGAGGTCAAAAAGATCGGCCTGCCCCCGAGCGTCACGGCAAGCTTCCAGGGCACCGCCGATGCGCTGCAATCGTCGCTCGGTAACGAGCTCTTCCTGATCCTCGCCGCACTCCTGGCCGTCTATATCGTGCTCGGGGTGCTGTACGAAAGCTATATCCATCCGCTCACGATTCTTTCGACGCTCCCTTCGGCCGGGGTCGGCGCGCTCGCCTCGCTGCTCCTCTTCCGCACCGAATTCACCATCATCACCCTCATCGGCATCATCCTCCTCATCGGCATCGTGAAGAAAAACGGTATCATGATGGTGGATTTCGCACTCCAGGGGGAGCGATTCGAAGGCCTGAGCCCGGAGAAGGCGATCTTCCAGGCCGCAAAGCTGCGCTTCCGCCCCATCATGATGACGACCTTTGCCCAGCTGTTTGCCGCACTACCGCTCGCCTTCGGCGGGGGAATGGGATGCGAGCTGCGCCGCCCCCTGGGGATCGCGATCATCGGCGGCCTCATTTTCAGCCAGGTGCTCACGCTCTATACGACACCGGTCGTCTACCTCTGGTTCGACAGGATCGGCCACCGGCGCCGCGCACCGCAACGGGGTGAAGCCGAGGCCGCATGAACATTTCGGCCCTTTTCATTAAAAGACCGATCGCCACCGTGCTCCTGACCACCGGCCTGGCGCTGTCGGGGCTCCTGGCGCTCAAGATCCTGCCGGTGGCTCCGCTGCCGCAGGTCGATTTTCCGACCATTTCCGTCGGCGCCTCGATGCCCGGAGCGAGCCCTGAAATCATGGCCGCCACGGTAGCCGCCCCGCTCGAAAAGAGGCTCGGCATCATCTCGGGCGTCACCGAGATGACCTCGACGAGCTATCTCGGGTCGGCCGGCATCACCCTCCAGTTCGACCTGAGCCGGAACATCGACGGCGCGGCGCGGGACGTTCAGGCCGCCATCAATGCGGCGCGGGCCGACCTGCCGACCAACCTCCTGAGCAACCCGACCTACCGCAAAGTCAATCCATCCGATGCGCCGATCGTCATTCTGGCGCTCACCTCCGACCGCGAGCGGCCGGAGCAGGTGTACGATGCCGCATCGAGCATCATGGCACAGAAGCTCATGCAGGTCCAGGGGATCGGCCAGGTGGTCGTGGGGGGGGCGTCGCTCCCCGCGGTGCGGGTTGAACTCAATCCGACCGCGCTCTCCCGCTATGGCATCGGCTTCGCCGACGTGCGCGGCGCAATCGACTCGGCCAATGTCACCCGGCCGATCGGAAAGCTTAACGGCAGCGACCGGCTGTACGAGATCGTGTCGAACGGCCCGCTTCGCAAGGCGGCCGAGTATGCGCC
>CAZYYB010000046.1:0-23326 GCA_964651515.1 uncultured Fibrobacteraceae bacterium | reverse complement strand
GCGAGTTGCTTGCCGAAGCGGCGGTTCTTCCCGGAATGCCGAACGGGCCCGTGGTGCGATTGATGCCGCTTGCCGCCCAGAGCAGGTTGGAAAGCACCTGCCGGGGGAGCTCCCGATCGCTGATTTCGCGGATTGTCTTCCGCAGCCGCAGTGCCTCGGCGACCGACATGGTGCCGGCACGCTCAGGGGCGGGCAGGTCGATCGGTGAAAGATCCGGCAAGGAAGTTGCGTTTTCAGTCAGGAGTGGCAAGGATTTCCCGACAGTTTTCTTTTTAAGCATCATACCCTCCCTATTCCGATCGTTTCGCATTGAGTATCAGTCCCAGCAGGATGGCCAGCGTGAGCGTAAATGACCCTCCGTAACTCAGGAACGGCAGCGGGATGCCGACCACCGGCATCATGCCGAGGGCCATCGAGGTGTTGAAGAAAACATGGATTGCAACGATGGAGATGCTGCCGACGATGAGGAGGTTGTTGAACCGGTTGCGAACGGATTGGGTGAGGTAAAATCCACGGGCTACCAGGAAAAAGAAGAGGCTGATCACGAGGGTGCAGCCGAACAGGCCGAACTGTTCCCCGAGAACCGAGAAAATAAAATCCGTCTGCTGCTCGGGCAGGAACGAAAGCGTGGTCTGGGTGCCGTGGAGGTACCCCTTCCCGAAGATAAATCCCGATCCGATGGCCACTTTGGACTGGATTACCTGGTAACCGGCGCCGAAGGCGTCCCGCTCGGGATCGACAAAGCTTATTATCCGCATCTTCTGGTAGTCCTTCAGGACCCGCCAGACGATGGTGATGATCGTTGCGGTGAAGAGGTTGGCGAGGATAACCCCGATGAAGATGAAGAGGTGGGGCCGGGCCAGGTAGAGCGCCAGGATGAGCAGGAGGAAAAATACCCCCCACGGAATCGCTCCGGCAAAACCGATTTCCTTGCCGTTTGCAAAACCCATGATCAGCGGGACCGCCGAGAGCCCGAGTGAAACGAGGGGCGAAATGAGGAACGTTACGTCGATCAGTTTGAGCCCCGCCCAGTAGAAGAGCGGAATGGCCATGGCTCCCGAGACCATGGCGGTGCCGAGGTCGGGCTGCTTCAGCACCAGGAGAAACGGAATGCCTATCAGCACCGACGGCATGATGAAGGTCGAAATCCGTTCGAGGCTGATCTCATGGTCGGCAAGGTACCGGGCAAGGGCGAGCAGGAGACCGATCTTGGCAAATTCGGAGGGTTGCAGCTTGAATCCTCCGATGGCAATCCACCGTTCCGCACCCTTGGCCGATGAGCCTTTGGCAAGTGCCAGTAAAAGCAGCATGATCGACAGGCCGAACAGGATATAGGCGAAGGAAAAGAAGAATCGTCCGGGGAGGGACGCGATGGTGATGATGATGCAGATCGCCATGATGACCCACATGATCTGCTGTTTATAGAGCCCTGCCAGCGGCCCGGTTTCGGCGGTGTAGGTCGCGCTGTAGACCATGAAAATCCCGATTACCCAGAGAGCCAGCGCGGTCCAGAAAATGGGGAAATCGAATTTGATGAATTTGTTATCTTCCATAGTTATCGTCACTTTCGATGCCGCCCGGCGTCACGCCCTGTCGGGACAATTGCCGATCAATCGCTTCGTCCGGAGAATACTGGTTTTGCCGATTTAAGCGTCTCGGCCGCCGCTTTGTACTGCTGCGCAATCGCCTTCCCCTCTTCTGTTTCCGAAAAGAAACATCGCAGGATGTTGCCGGCCACCGGTGCAGCAACCCCGCCGCCGTGTCCACCGTTTTCGACGACGACCGCGACGGCAATGACCGGATTGTCGATCGGCGCGCAGGCGATGAACAGCGCATGGGTTTTTTCCCCCTGGGGATTCTGGGCGCTTCCGGATTTTCCGCCGACCGGGATCCCGGGTACCGCGGCAAGCCCTCCGGTGCCGCCCGGCCCGATTACCTTGACCATTGCCTCGTGCAGGGTGGCGATGGTCGATAATTTGAACCTGAGCGAATCTTTGACTATCGGGGCATATCGCTTTACCACCGCTCCCTCCCGGTTCCGCTCTTCCTTTACGATGTGCGGCTGCAACAGCAGGCTTCCGTTGCCCAGGCCGCCGACGACCATGGCCAGTTGCAGCGGCGTCACCATTTGCACCTGCCCGATGGCCATATCGAGCAAAAGACCGCGTGTCCAGACCCAGCCCTTGGCACGGTACCGGCGATTGTAGAGCGTTTCGCCGGAGATCCATCCGTTCTTTTCATTGGGCAGGTCGATGCCGGTAGCCGCCCCGAGCCCCATCTCGGACGCATATTTATTGATGGCGACATCGCCGAGGAGCAGCCCCACCTGGTAGAAATACACGTCGCACGATTGCTGGATGGCGCCGAGCAGATCGAGAAAACCGTGCCCGCGTTTCTCCCAGCAGTGCGCGATGCGCGAACCGAACCGGTAGGCGCCGGTACAGGGCGAGGCCATCCTGCTCGAAGCGGTGAGCTCCCCGGTTTCAAGACCGGCCAGGGCGGTGACCAGCTTGAAGGTGGAGCCCGGAGGATAGGCTCCGGCTATGGCCCTGTTATTAAGCGGCAGGCCGGGGTCCGTGGCGACGGCGGCCCAGGTTTTGCTCCGCACCGTGCCCGCCATCGAAAAGATATTCGGATCAACGCCCGGATGGCTGAACATGACCAGCACTTCGCCGTTGCGCGGGTCGAGTGCCACGACCGCCCCTTTCATGGAATCGGGAAACGACTCCGCCGCCTTGCGTTGCAGTCGGGCATCGATGGTCAGGTACAGGTTATTTCCCGGAACCGGATCGACCCGGGGAACGTCCGGGACCGGTCCCTTGTTCCGCCCGTAGGCATCCACTTCGATATACTCCTGGCCGCAGACGCCGCGCATGTTTTTTTCGTACTGCCGTTCGATTCCCGACTTCCCGATGAGGTCGCCGTAGTAGTAGCCGAGTTGCTGGAGGGAATCGAATTCGTCTTCGGGTATTTCGCTCATGTACCCGAGTGCATGGAAGGTGCTCGGGCCGAGGGTGTATTCGCGGCGCGATTCCGATACGACAATGATGCCGGGCAGCTCCATCGAGTGTTCCTCCACGATGCTCATGAGGTCGAGCGACACATCCTCCTTGAGCCGGGTCGGATCGTACCGACGGCCGTAGGCCTTTTTGATGGTCGCTTCGAGCTCCGCGGAATCGAAAACCGCCGCCCCGGAGGAGTCGCGGATCGCGCACAGCTTCGCGATGATGTCTTTCCGGTGCTTGAGCTTTGAGGGAAGAACGCAGATGGAATAGGAGGGGCGGTTGCGGGCGAGAATCTCGCCGTTGCGGTCGTAAATGCATCCGCGCGGCGGCAGGATAACCCGCAGGCGCATGCTGTTTTCTTTTGAAAGTCGGATGTTGAGATCGGCCTGGATTATCTGGAGATAGACCAGCCGGATGATGATGAGGAAGAAGACGACCGCCACCGTGCCGATGAGAAAGAGGCTCTTGGCGTTCCGTTCGCGCTGCTCATCTTGTGACTGTGTGGCAAACTGCATGAAGCTACAACCGTGGGGTGGAAGACCCGAAAAAGTGATTTTTGAAATACGGAATGAGGGCAAACAGCATCGAATAGCACGCCCGGGGCAGCGTTGCGACGATGCCGTGCCGGACGAGATCGCCCCCGCTGCCGCCCGATTTCATGATCTGTACGGTCATATAGACGGCGTCGTTCACGATAAAGGTGAGCACCAGGAGCACCATCTGCACGACCGTATCGATGCGCATGACCCGTTCATTGAAAATACCGGCAAAAAAGCCCGCTATGGTTTTCGACAGGGTATTCTGTCCGAGAATGGACGATGAGTACAGGTCACCGGTCAGCCCGAGGAAAAATCCCGCCCACAGCGAGGCAATCGGCCCGGTCCTGAAACCGAGGAAAAAAAGCGCGACCAGAATGAGATCCGGATGAATACCGAAGACGGTGATGAACGGCACGATCGTCGTCTGCAGCACAAAGCAGAGAAGAAATATGCCGAGCCATTTAAAAGCGGCCGTTTTCATGGTTTTGGCTTTGACAGGGTCAGGGAATCGAGCTGCTCCTTGAAGGCAGCCCATTGCGGCGGAAGTTTGATAACGAAGAGCTCTTCGAGATGCTCGATATCCGGGCTCAGTTTTATACCCGCCCGTTTGAAAAGCGGATCGCGTTCGAAGGAGACCCTGTTGATGATGCCCACCGGGAATCCGCGGGGATAAATGCCGCCGAGTCCCGTCGTGATGACCGTATCGCCGGGCAGGACATCCTCATGGACGCGCAGGTGGGTGAAAAAATCGATGCCGTTCTCGGTTTCGAGGATGGAAACGGTCCTGCTGCGCCTGACCATGATGCTCACGTGGTTGAGCGGATCCCGGATAAGTTGGACAAGCGACAGCTCGGGCATGACCTGCACTACCTTGCCGACCACCCCCTGCCGGCTTACCACCGGCATGAAAGGCACGACGCCTCTGTTCTTTCCGGCGCTTATGACGACACTTTTGAAAATGGGGGAGGGGTCGCGTGCGACAACTCTCGCCGGAATGAGCACGAACGGGGTCGATTGCTCGAACCCGAGCATATCCCGCAACCGGACATTCTCCGCCTCCTGTTCGCGCAGCTGGCTGACCTGGGCATTCAGGAGCGCGACATCGGTTTTCAACCGCCGGTTTTCGGCATAGATGTTTTTTGCCCGGACGAGCTGGTCGACCGTGATCTGAATGGGATAAAAGATGCTGATGGTCAGGAGGCGCTCGGTCTGCGCCTGCAACCGGGGAGGGCTCTGGATCATCCAGACGGCGGCCATGCATGCGACGAACATCGAGGCAAACAGGCGATAGCGGATAATAAGGTCAATTATCCAGCGCATGGAACCGATACGGAATGAAGATTGCCCGGACGTTCATAGGTATCCGTCAATAAGCGGAATGCGTGAATCGCTGCATTCGGGGACCGGGAGCGGTGTGCGCCGCCCGTGCTACCGGTTGCTGCGCCGGCCGGTCGGCATGAGCACCGGCCGGTACTGGTCGAGATTCTCGATAATTTTCAACGCGCCGCGCGCCACGCAGGTGAGCGGTTCGTCGATGACATTGACCGGAAGGTTCGTTTCCTGCCGGATCCGCTCGTCGAGTCCCCGGAGCTGCGCGCTGCCGCCGGTCATGATGATGCCCTTGTCAAGAATGTCCGCCGAAAGTTCGGGCGGCGTCTGCTCCAGCGCCTGCTTGACAGCTTCGATAATGATGGATACCGGTTCATTCAGCGCGTCGCGGATTTCGGTGGAGGAGATGCGCAGGGTTTTGGGGATGCCGGCGACCAGATCCCGGCCCTTCACCTCCATTTCCAGCTCTTCCTGAAGCGGAAATGCCGATCCGACCTGGATTTTTATCTGCTCCGCGGTACTTTCGCCGATAAGAAGGTTGTAGGTTTTCTTCAGGTAAGAAATGACCGCCTCGTCCATTTCGTCGCCGCCGACGCGTACCGACATGTCGCAGACGGTGCCGTTGAGCGCGATGACCGCGATCTCGGCCGTGCCGCCGCCGATGTCGATGATCATGTTGCCCGACGGTTCATGGACCGGGATTCCCATGCCGATCGCCGCCGACATGGGCTCGGCGACCAGGTACACCTCCCGGACCCCGGCGCTCTGGGCCGAATCGACCACCGCGCGTTTTTCCACTTCGGTAATGCCGGACGGCACGCCGATCACGGCACGGGGCCGGAAATAGAAACGGTATTTCTGTACTTTCTTAATAAGATACTTCAGCATGTGTTCGACAAGCTCGAAATCGGCAATGACGCCGTCCTTCATCGGGCGGATCGCTTCGATCTCGTCGGGCGTGCGTCCGAGCATCCGTTTGGCTTCGAGGCCGACGGTACGCACGCATTTGTTAATCTTGTCGACGGCAACCACCGACGGCTCGTCAATGAGCAGCCCGCGTCCGCTCACATAGATCAAAGTGTTTGCCGTGCCGAGGTCGATGCCGAGGTCGTTTGAGAAAAAAGAGGACCCCATAGTGGTATATCCTTAGTGTTAATTTTTCGAATGAAAAAGAGGCTGACAATGATGGCACTGCCGGATTTCAAATCCTTCGAAAAATACAATAAATTCGACCGCTCATGCAGTTATAACGAGAAATGGAGTCCACGGTCGCCCCTTTTCCGAAAAAAACAGAACCCGGACATCCCCCTTCCTTCCGGCCGGCTGAAGCGTTCCGGGAGACTATTGCGGCAGCAGCGGAACCGTGACGGCCGATGAATCGGCCGTTGCTCCGGTTTTTGAAGCCTTTGCCGGGGAGGCCGGGGCGTTCCCCTTCCTCTCTTCCGCATGGGAGGCGGGAAGGGAGTAGGAGAGGGCGAGGAGCCATTTCTGCTCGATGGAGGCGCCCGGTATGAGGCCCGGCTGGGTAAGCCCATAGTCGAAATCGCAGGTAATCGAATTAATCCGCACTCCCACACCGAAATGGACGAGATCGGACTGGTCGTGGATCGGCACGCCGAGGCGCGCGGCAAGGCAGGGCAAAACCCACACCTCGACGCCCACGGGCATGGTAAGGCGCTTATAGACCTCGCTATACAGAAGATCGGCGGCGGCGGTAAAGGGCATGGAGGCGCATTTCAGGGTATCGGTCCAGGCCGCCCCTGCACGGACATAGCGCGGCAGACTGATTGCGCCGCCGAACCAGGCGAACTTCGCCAGCGTGGTATCGAGCCGCACATAGTTGCGCATCGAACCGCCGAGCGTCACCTTGCCGGGGACAAGCTGGAACAGGAACCCCGGTGAGTAGGTAAACGCCTGGTCATCGATCTGGTCGGCCATATAATCCTGGTAAAAATCAAAGCAATTGCCCATGGCAAACCGTCCGATCTTGAAACCGCCGGTCAGCGATGCCTGCAACAGCTGCCATGATGCCGAAGAACCGATTCCCTGTTCCGACGCGGTGAGGAAATCCGTCGACCAATTCGTCAGCGAGGCGCCGGCGAACCATTTTTTAGACATCCAGCCCGCTTCGATTTTGCTTTTCGCGAGATCGCCGGTCCCATCGTCGCTTCCGGGCAGGCTGCCGTATTCCACCGAAATAAACGGCCGGTCCGCGAATGCCGGGGAAGCCGCATTATAAAAACTGAACCCGCCGCCCGGAATTGCGGCTCCCACGCCTCCCATGGCGCCGAGGCGCGGCGTCGTCGGCTCGTCGGCGATCTGGAAGCGCCCCATATCGCCGACGCCCTGCGCCGCTGCGCTGCCGGAAAAGAGGAGGGCTGAGGCCAGGAGTAATCGTTTGGCGGCTGCGGTCATGCTCATGGTGATACCTGAAGCTTCTTTCTGCTCAAAAGGATCCGTGGTCCACTGCTCTCTCTCGCAGTAACCTTCTTTAAAACGACATCGCTATATCGAACTGCTGATCAAGCCCGTCCCAGACCCGGTCGGTCGACGCTGCATAGTTGAACCACGTGCTCTTATGCAGGAACTTCTTGAGGTTATAGGCGAATCCGACCGAATACCGGGGGCTGAATTCATTGGCGTACAGGGTCCGGTTGTTGAACAGGTCGCTGTTGACGGTCACTTCCCCGATACCGGCCCGGATGTAGAAATTATCCCATCCGCGCCACTCTGCGCCAGTCGACAGCGCGGCCTCACCCTGATTGTTGCTCTCCAGTGAATCGCCGTAGATGGAGATGCGACAATCGAGGTTCCAGAGGAGCGGCCGGTTCGCGAGCGACGCGAGGAGGCTCGATCCAAGGGTCAGGGTCGGCTGGTACTGATCTGTTTCGTCCAGACCGTTCGTATCGAGACCGACCCAGTTCAGGCGCGTTCCGATATTTTTTAACACCGCTCCCAGGGTCCAGACGCCGGGAATCAGGCGGTACTGGGCGCCGAAATCGAAGGAGCCGGTGCTGGTCGCAGAAGTATAGGTGAGGCCGTACCCGCCTTCGTTATAGGCCGGAAGACTCTGATAGTAAACGTTGAAGCAGGCGCCGATCGAGAGCCTGCGTGTCGCATAGTAGCTGACCGAGCCCATGAAGGTAAGCGTGGTATAGGATGCCGCGGGCAGCAGGTTTTCATTGATATCGTAGAGGTCGCCCAGGCTCGGATCTCCCCGGTAAAGCATGAACAGGCCGACGCCCACGCGCGGCGGAACACGAAAATCGAGCGACCCGTAGGCATCCATGCGCCCGAGCGTCCGGACCGCGGTCCCGGCGGCGAACTGCGCATCCTGCAACGTCGCGGCCATGGCCGGGTTCCACCAGGAGCCATAATAGGAGGGCGCCGCGGTACCCGCGCCGCCGAGCGCCGTCGCCTCGGCACCCACCGGCAGCAGCAGATAGGCTCCGGCCTCGCCCCCGGTTCCGGCCGCCGGTACGGTGCGGGGCGCACAAACGAGCGCGAGACCGACCAGGCATGCGGAAAAGGAAACCTTAATTCGGATCCAGCATGGCCTTTGCAACAACGATCTTCCCAAAGCTTTTCTCTCCCGTACTCGCGGTAATTTTGTAATAGTAAATTCCCGGCGCCACCGGTTTGCCCGAATCGGATCTGCCGTTCCACCGGTCCTGGAGCGCGTTGGTGCTGCGTCCCGAGGAGGTCGAGGCTTTTCTCGGCTGGTTATCGATCACCAGGCGGGTAAGCTGCATGTTATAGTCGTACACCTTGATCGTCACGTTGGCATCCCGGGTCAATTTATAAACGAATGTCGTATAGGACGGCAGGAGCGTCCCGTTCTGGGACATCCCGTTGGTCAGGATGCCCGGCAGCGCATAGGTCTGCGAAAGGCCGCCGCCGATGGTTTTCGCCCGCATGGTGAACGACAGGGTATCGGTGGTGATGCCCGGCACCTCATTGAAGGAAGAGTAGAGCCCGGACCCGGTGGCGATAGAGAGGTGCCCCGTCGAATCGTGGGTGGGTATGAACAGGATGTCGTTATACTGCTGCGGCGGCGGAATCGCCGTTATGTTGAACCGGTTGATAAACGTGCTGTTGTTGATAAAAGGAAACAACGGCGGCGTCAGGGTATCGCCGTCGGGCAGGGAGTCGCGATACACCTGGATCCGGTTATAAGTTTTATCGACCGCATAAAAGCAGCCGCGGCTTGCCGGCGCGATGATCGTCTGGGGGTCGCTGCCGTCGATAAGCAGCGACCATGTTCTGGTGCCGTAGTGGTAGCGGAAAAGACCCGAATCCAGCGCGCCTTTGGTCGTATAGTACATGAGCGCATACAGCAGCGGTTTCGGCGTTCCGCTGAAGCAGTTGGTAAAAACGAGGGATAATGAGTCGAAGGTTATCGCTTGATTCGACATCGCCGTCGTGATGGTCGTGGAGTCCCAGGAATTCTGTGCCTCAGTGTAAATCCAGGCGCGGGAAGCCGAACTTGCCACCAGGGCGGTATCGCCGTAGCGGTCGATCGAGCGGATCGCCGCGGAAGTCGACCCGAACAGCGGATGGGCGTTCGTATTGACGCTGTCGGTCGGGAAGGGGAGCGGGTCGCCCGGGAGCAGGCAGGTAAATCCCTTTTGTCCGGCAAGCGAAGGGTTCCACTGAACGATGCCGCCCCTAGTACAGGAAAAATAAAAATTTCCGTTGGAATAGACGCCGTTGTTCACGGCGAACGAATCGATCGGCCCGGAACTGGTGGGGGCAAACTGGATGGTGTCCGTGACTCCCTGAGTAGCGAGGGTCCGGTGCCAGATGAGGTTCGGACGGTTAGGATCGATGGGCGATCCGGACATGTTCTGCGTAACGGGAACGAGCAGCGCAGCCAGGGTGCCGCCGCCGTACACCATGAATTGCAGCGGGTAGTTGACATAGCAACCGAGATACTGCCCCCCCCATCCCGGCACCCCGGCAATGGTATCGTTGATTCCCTGCCCGAGCTTCGGGTCGCTGCCCGCAATCCACAGGGTATCGCCGCCGCCCGCGAGCGCAATCATATCGTTGCTGATGATCTCGTGCGTGCTGTCGCAGGATCCCGCGCAGGCCGGGTAGCGCGGCGCCAGGAGAAGCGCTATCGCCAGAGCGGCGTTAATTCCGCATGTCGACAATACGCGCGGATTTCGGTATCGCAAATTCAAAGGTCTCCCTGGAAAAATTTCTGCCAAACACGGTCCCGGAAAAAACATAGGTAAAGGTGTTGCCGTTCCGATCGGTCATGACGCATCGCTCGATCCGCCCGGCCTGTTCCCGCACCCAGAGCCGGATCGAGGCATAGGGGGCGTCGGCCGAGTCGTTTTTCCAGGAGAGCTGGACCACGCCGTCGCGCCGGTCGGATTCCTGAAAATGAAACTCGGTGAGATAGCGGCTGAAAATCTGCGACGGCAGGCTCGATCGGTCGACATCGGCCAGCCGTTTTATGACCACCTGTTTTGATGCGGGTGCGTAGTCCCAGAAGGTCGAGCCGTCGCTGACCCAGGTTTCGACGTCGGTCTGTACCCGGAACCGGTTCCCGGCTGCAAGGGTGATGCTCCCCTTTTTCTTCTCCTGCTTCTCGCGTACGCTCCAGAAAATGGTCAGGGAGAACTGGGCGGAAAGGGAGGATTCGGGATTGTAATATTTGCGGATAAGGGCGAGGGTCGACCCGGAAGGGGCTGTGCCCGCCGCTTGCGCACGGCAACAGGAAAAAGCGAACGGCATGAAGACTATGCCGCAGATAATAACGTTGAGGGATCTGCACAACAGGAATCGATTCATCGTATGGTTGCCGTTCAGGTCCCTGCCCCGTAAAAAGGATCCCCCTTCAATAAGACGCCTGAAGCGAGGGGATCCGAAGTTTCTGTTTATAATCGCAGGGGCAGTAGTACCCCCTGAGTTCTTTTAAATCCTACGGTCGCCGCAGCATTGCCAGCAGATCGTCGAGCTCCTCGGGCCGCGCAAGTACCTCACGCGCCTTGCTGCCGTTGGGCGGACCGACGATGCCGGCATTCTGCAGCTGGTCCATGATACGTCCCGCCCGTGCATAACCCAAGTTGAGCCGCCGCTGCAGAAGCGAGGTCGAACCCAGGCCGGTATCGACAATGATCAGTGCCGCCTCATCGAAAAATTCGTCGTGCGGACCGCTGCCCGCGCCGCTCTCCTCATCATCGTCGTCGCCGCCCGCCACATCGGCGAAGCTCTCGATTTTTTCAATATTCACCTGCTGTTTGCGCACCTCGCCGACGATCTTCTCCACATCCTCTTCCGAGAGAAAGGCGCCGTGAAACCGTTCGATCTGCGGCGCACCGTTTCGCAGAAAAAGCATGTCCCCCATCCCGAGAAGCTTCTCGGCGCCGATATGGTCGAGAATCGTTCTCGAATCGTTCGATTGAATGGTTCGGAACGCGATGCGCGATGTCAGGTTTGCCTTGATCGGGCCGGTGATGATATCCACCGACGGCCGCTGCGTTGCAACGATAAGATGAATGCCCACCGCGCGGGCGAGCTGCGCGATGCGCTGGATGAGCGTTTCGACATCTTTGGACGCCTTGGTCATGAGGTCGGCCAACTCGTCAACAATGATAACGATGAAGGGAAGCGGTTTATTGTCCTCATCGGGAATCGTACCCTTGAATTTGCCGCTTTCGGCCCTGCTGTTGAACGAGTCGATATTGCGCGCGGCAACCTTGGCGAGGAGCCGGTAGCGCCGTTCCATCTCCCCGACACCCCAGTGGAGCGCCTTCACCGCCTCCTTGGATTCGGTAACGACCGCAGAGAGCAGGTGTGGGATGCCGTTATAAAAGGAGAGCTCGACTTTTTTTGGGTCGATCATGATGAGCCGGAGCTCTTCGGGCTTTTTCGTCATGAGCAGGCTGGCGATGATGGAGTTGATGCAGACGCTCTTTCCCGAACCGGTCTGCCCGGCGATGAGCATGTGCGGCATCTTGGATATGTCGGCAACATAGGGGGCGCCCGAAATATTGGTGCCGAGAACGACCGGCAGCTTTGCCTTGGACTTGGTGAACGCCTCGGAGGTCAGGACATTTTTAAAGTACACAATCTGGCGCTGTGCATTGGGCAGCTCGATGCCGACCGCGGACTTGCCGGGGATCGGCGCTTCGATGCGGATCGGCTGGCCGCCAACGGCCATGGAGATGTCGTTGTGCAGGTTAACCACCTTGTTGATCTTCACGCCCGGTGCCAGGACGATCTCATAGCGGGTGATGACCGGTCCCGGACTCACGGCGACGACCTTGCCTTCGACGCCGAAATTGGCGAGCGTTTTTTCGAGGATCATCGAGTTTTTCTCGATATCCTCCTTGCTTATCGTGTCCGCACTTGGCGGCGGGTCGGGAAGAATTGAGGCGCTCGGGATCTCGTAGGGCTTCTCGGGAACGACCGGAGCCGCATTCGCAGGGTCGGCGGCAATTCCCATGGCCGCGGCTGCCTTGACCGCGCCCTTCGCCTTCGGCTCGCCCTTGTCCCGGAACCGCACGGTATCGATCTCCGGCTCCTCCTCCGCCTCGACTTCGCTCGTTTCGACGGTCATGATCTTGATCGGCTCGCGCTTCTTTGCCCTGAATGCGGCGAGTTCGTCATCGAATTGCCGGCGGAGCGCCGCTTCGGCCGGGTCGAGCGACTCCTCAGTTTTCGGCGCCGGCGGCTCGGGAGCGGGCGCCTTGACCTCGAACGGCGGTTCATCGGCCGGTAGTTTGACCACCTGGCGACGCGTCGTGGGCTCCTTGATCGCAGCAACCGGTTCGTCTGACGGCGGCGTATCGGCGATTTCCGGCTCAGTCCTCTTCATGACAAAGAACGGCACGAGGAGGGCAAAGAACTTTTTGCCGCCGGCGAAGAGCGCTTTTGCCGCCGCTAAGGGCGAGATCCGGAGGCAGTAGAGCGCGGTGAGGGCGAATCCGATCCCGAAGATGAAGAAGGGGCCGAAACGATGATGATCGAAGAGCGGCCCGATGAGTTTCATTATGGTGGATCCAACCAGATTATCGTTAGCCGCGGAGCCGATGTCCGACCATCCATGATCGAGCAGCTTATCGAGCCTCGAAACGGCCAATAGAACACAGAGTTCGAGCATGAGGCCGGAATAAAGCATGATATTCTTGAAGTTAGGATGATTGTCACGCAGCCGGGTCAGCCCGATGTAGCCGATAACCCCGGGAAAAAAGAACACGGGGACCGTGCCGAAGAGGAAGAGCAGACCCTCCGCAAGAGCTCGGCCCAGGTAGGGTCCGAGGATGTTAGCTTCCGGTTTACCCCGGCTCATGAAGTGGGAGACGAGGCCGATCAGCACGAGCATTGCCAGTGCAAGGAACACGATGCCCCATATTTCGCGGATGATGACTGCTTTCCGTTCCGAGGCTTTTTTTGCGCGCTCTTCCTTATCCTTTGCCACCGAGCAGATCCTTTTCTGAGGTATAGAGGGCGAACCGCAGGCTCTTGGCAGTTTCAGAAAGCTGTGCGCCCGCGGGCGGGGCGATCATTTTAGCGTACTCTTCGATGACCCGGCTCGCCTCCTGGCCGCGTTTAAAGTTTGCGGCGAGCAGCGCATCGAGGCCGGTGCGGTCGAGCTCCTCGGGCCGGTTCACCCCGGCGAAACAATCGGTCGTTGCGTCGCGGTTGGCAAGAAGTTCGGCGCGGCCGACGGCGGCTTCGATCCCGACCAGCCGGTGGCGGAGGGTTTTCAGCGTAGCGCACGTTTCGGGCCGGTCGTCGATAAACCGGTAATACTCCTCGATGACCCGCAGCGCCTCGCGCAGCCGGTTGAGGTTGGCGTCGAGGACGCGGTAGATGAGGCGAGTATCGGAGGTTTCGGCGCTTGATTTCATTTTACAATTCATAAAAATATACGTCATGGCCGATCAATATTATAAGAATGACCGGGACGAGATTGTGCCTCGCCGGGGGATTTGAATTTATTTTGTTTAAAATCAGGCATATATTGATTATATTTACCGGTCGGGCCGGACTTTGATTCGGGCTTTCGGTTGCGTTGTATGCCGAGTAGTTCACGGCTATAGAGGCGCACGGCGAATACCCTGAAGGAGCAATATGGAAAAACTGATGGAAATCAAAAGCGTTAAGGTACAGAACTTCGGATGCATTAAAGATCTGGACATGAAACTGACACCGCTGCATGCGGTGATCGGGCCGAACGATGCGGGGAAGAGTACGCTGCTGCGGGCGGTGAGGACGGGGATGCAGCTATTGGCGGATAGGTTTTATGGAGGATTTCCGGAATATGATCAAGAACAAAAATGTCGGCCATTCCATCCAGGTTTGCATGATAATGCCAATATTTCATTTTTTTCCACTATCGATCCTGAAACGCAATTCAAATATGAATTATTGTTAACAAAGAACAATGTGAGGGATCAATGGATGTTTTTAGGAAAAAAGGCAGGCGAAATTTATTTACGCAAGGGTATTCATTTAATCAAACCTGGTTATGAAAAATTAGAACGTTCAGTGTGGGATCCAAACAATATTATTTTAGATTTGCTTAGGTTTGCAGAGGTAACGGCGAAACTACCCAGAATGGTTCGATTGGATCCCGATTCTCTACGAAAACCAGGGGATATTTACCCTTCATCTAAACCAATAAATTTTAAAGAAAAGGGTTTTGGCCTTGCAAGTGTCCTGGACTCTTTGATGAATAGAAATATTGATGGATATATTTCTATTCGCGATAACATACGTAAATTGTTTCCCTCAACAGACTCCTTTAATTTAAAAAACATTGAAGTTATAGATTATGATCTATTCGAACGTGGGCCAAAGGGCAACCCGGTTGAAGGAGCAAAAAAAATCGTCAAAACGATGGAGATCATTTTGAAAAACGGTAGCACGGTTTCATCGAATTTTATAAGCGAGGGCATGTTGTATTATATTGCATTTTCTGCTCTCCAATACCTCGAACCTGCCTCCATCCTCCTCATCGAAGAACCCGAAAACGGCCTCCATCCCTCCCGCATAAAAGAAATAATGTCGATTATCCGCGAGCTCTCCAAAACTACGCAGGTCCTCATTGCCACCCACAGCCCGCTGGTCATCAACGAGATGGAGCCCGAGGAAGTCACGATTCTTTGGCGGGACGATGAAAAGGGCACCCAGGCAATGCCGATCGCCGAGACATCGAATTTCAAGGATCGGTCGCAGGTTTATGCGCTCGGTGAATTATGGCTGAGTTATGCAGATGGAATCAATGAGATGGAATTACGGACCGGTAAAGAATGAGCTCGCCCGAATCTTCTACGCCTTCGGCAAAACGTGTTTTCCTGGCCGGAGAGGGGTCTTGCGAGCTCGGGAGCTGGTCCAATGAGCCGGCTTATCAGGACGACGGTTCTCCCGGTGTGCTCAAAACATTGTTAGAAAAAGTGAAATCGACAGGGTGGGAAATAAAAGGGGCTCGGCGGTGGAAATCGATCCGTGGAGATTCAGCGGTAAAGCCGATCCGAAGATACAGAACGGGCGTCCATTTAAAGCCTGAGGAACAAACCGTTCGGGGTGCCTGCATGTTAGCGAAAACGAATGGCTGTGACGTTCTCGCTTTTACCCGCGATATCGATGGGGATAGCGACTATAATAGAAACCGGAAACGCGATATCGAAAGCGGCATTGTCCGGGCATCCGCTGAATATCCATCGGTCAAAATAATCGGCGGCTGTGCGCGGCCTGCCATCGAAGGCTGGGTCCTCGCTTTTTCCGGCGAGAGAGGGACGGAAGGCTTTTCCAAAGCCAGGGCCGAAGAGAAACTATCTGAAAAGGGAATCGCCCCGAAAAATACGGGACAGATGGTTGCGCATATCCGGAAGCATAATCGGACCGACGTTGCCGACGATGCCGTATGCCTGATCCGATGGTTAGATACGGCCGGGGACATCGTGTAAATTTATTACCATCGCTCTCCACCGATCACCCCCTTTTTACCATGTTTAATCCCCTCTCCTGCGGGAGCGGGGTGGCGCGTTTCGCGCCGGGGTGAGGTCGGGGGTGAGGCCAAAGGTTTCAATCGAAAGCAAGGGTAAAAAAAATATGTACGAAATTTCCGTCGAATCCACCTTCTCCGCCGCGCACCGGCTGAGGAACTACCAAGGGCCCTGCGAAAAGCTCCACGGCCACAACTGGCTGGTCCGCGCGAAGGTGCAGTGCGAAACCCTCGATGTCGCGGGTCTGGGCATCGACTTCAGGGTACTCAAGGCGCATCTGCGCCTCATTCTGGGCGCGTTCGACCACAGCGACCTCAACCTCGTCCTCGATCCGCTTGGGATTAACCCCTCCTCCGAGAATATCGCCCGCTATATTTTCGAGAAGCTCGAAGAGGCACTCACGGAGTGGAACGGGAAGGTGTCGAAGGTCGAAGTGTACGAAACGCCGGGCAGCTGCGCCGCCTACAGCAGGTAGCACGATGCAGGTCTGCGAAATCTTCAAGAGCATCCAGGGTGAATCGACCCATGCGGGCAGGGTGTGTTCGTTTGTACGACTTGCGGGCTGCAACCTGCGCTGCGCCTACTGCGATACCGGGTATGCGCAGACCGAGGGTGAGCCCCGGTCGGTCGGGGAGATCGTCGACGAGGTCCGGACGCACCGGACCCACCTCGTCGAAATCACCGGCGGCGAGCCCCTGCTTCAGGCCGAAACGTCGGCGCTCTGCAGCCGTTTTCTCGACCTGGGGTATACCGTGCTTGTGGAAACGAACGGGACGAAGGATATAGGCGCCATCCCGCCGCCCGTCATCAGGATCGTCGACATCAAATGTCCGTCGAGCGGACACGGGGGGACCTTCCTTGAAAAGAATTTCAGCCGCCTGGCCGCTGCCGACGAGTGCAAGTTCGTCATCTCGGACAAAAACGATTTTCACTGGGCCCTCGCTATTGTTTACCGCGAGGCTCTCCAGGAAATCGTGACCGTGCTCTTCTCGCCGAACATTACGCTGCTCAAACCGCAGGATCTTGCCGAGTGGATCATCGGGGAGAATGCGCCGGTGCGGCTGGGGCTCCAGCTGCATAAGTTTATCTGGGGTGATCGACGGGGGGTATGACGATATCTATGGTAAACGATTGCATCGTTCTTCTCAGCGGCGGCATCGATTCCGCGACCTGTGCCGCAATAGCGAAGCGTGAGGGGTACGGGCTCTATGCGATGAGCTTCTCCTACGGGCAGCGTCACCAGGTGGAGCTCGAAGCGGCTCGCCGGGTGGCCGACGCGATCGGGGTAAGGGAACACCGGATCGTAACGATCGATCTCCGCGCATTCGGCGGCAGCTCTCTCACCTCTTCCCTTGAGGTTCCGAAGAATCGCGACCTCTCGGCCGCTACTGGAATTCCATCGACCTATGTGCCGGCCCGCAACACCATCTTCCTTTCCTATGCGCTCGGCTGGGCCGAGGTACTGGGAATCACCGATCTCTTCATCGGCGTGAATGCGATCGACTACTCCGGCTACCCCGATTGCAGGCCGGAGTTCATCGCCGCCTTCGAACGCATGGCCAACCTCGCGACCAAAGCGGCCATCGAGGGGCGGAAATTGACTATTCATACTCCCCTCATCGACCTGACCAAGGCCGATATCATCCGGACGGGTTACGCCCTTCTCCTCGACTACGGCCTTACCCACTCCTGCTACGACCCGACTCACGACGGCCTCGCCTGCGGGGCCTGCGACAGCTGCCTCATCCGGAGGCGGGGCTTTATCGAGGCGGGAATTAAGGATCCGACCCGCTATGGATCGGTGTGATCCCTTTCGCCGGTGCCGGTAATCCAACGGCCGGAGCCCGTTGCAGATCTCTTCAGGTACTCAAGATTCCAGCGAAACAGCTTGCATCCAAACAGGGTGAAATCCATTTTAGGCTCAGGGGCGGCCGTAAGAGGGGATGAAGAGTATTTATTGGTTAAAAATTGCGGGCTATGCTATGATAATGGCGATATTATTGCGGTTATCGTTTCCGGGGAAGGGTTCGAGGTATAAAAACTCCCGAATTTGCCGTTAAATGGATGTTCCATGCGGGAACGTTGATTCTGGCCCTCGCCGTTCGCGGCATTGCGGTTACCGCTCCCGGCGTACCGGCTCTTTCCTCTCCTGTAAACGGCATCGCCGGGGAGCCGATTCTTCAGGGACTCTCATGGGATACGGCCTTCCAGGCGACCTCCTATACGGTGCAGGTAGCCACGGCTTCCGCTTTCGGGACGACGGCATTCGGCCAGACCGGGAGTCAGACGACGGCGCTGCTGAGTAATCTTTCCCCCTCTACGACCTATTACTGGCGGGTGCAGGCGTCCGATTCGGCCGGTCCGGGCGTCTGGTCGGCATGGTGGAGCTTTACCACCGTTCATTTTGTCTACGATACCGCTTCCAGTGCAACCATGTCGATCGAAATGCTGAAAACCATCGATCCGACCTTCGACGGCGCTCCGCTGGGCGCCTATGACGAAGTCGGCGCTTTCAGCAAAGCGGGGCTCTGCGTCGGCGGCACGGTATGGGACAGCGTTCATAATAAAAATGTCAATGTCGTCGGACAGGATCCCTTTTCACGGGTTCCGGACGGATTGAATGGCGGCGACTCTATTTACTTCAGGGTGTGGCGCCACACCGCGCAGATTGAGGCCCCCGCCGCGGTAACCTTTTCGAAGGGGCACCCGATCTTTAATCCCGGCGCCATCTATGCCCTGTCGGGCCTGACGGCGCAGGTTCCCCTGCCGTCGGTCCCGCTGCTCTCCTCGCCGGTAAGCGGCTCGGGAGCTCTGCCGGCAGCCTTGAGCCTCGACTGGAGCTCGTCGGCGGGCGCCTCGACCTATTCGGTACAGGCATCGACCGACAGCACCTTCGGCACCTTCGCGGTCGATGACTCGGGGATATCGGCGACATCGGTGTCGCTATCCGGTCTCGGGAACAATGTTACCTGCTACTGGCGGGTGAGCGCGGAAAACCCCGGCGGACCGAGTGCCTGGTCCACGACCTGGAGCTTCACCACGCTGGTAAACGCAGCCCTGCCCGTCGAGGCGGGCTGGAACATTGTTTCGCTGAACATCCGGCCCGTGGATTCCAGCGCGGCGGCGGTATTCGGCGATTCGGCTTCGATAGCGAACCGACACAACTTTATCCTGGTGAAGACGCTTTCGGGCGGGGTCTATATGCCCACGCTCGGGATCGACGATTCGATCGTGATGCAGACCGGGGTCGGCTGCCAGGTGTATAGCGACTCGACGGACACGATCCCGCTGGTCGGCCTGGTTGTTCCGGCGTTTTCCACGCCGATCGTTCTGCCTGTGGGATGGAGCCTGCTGGGATACCTGCCGCAAACCGATCTGCCGGTTGCGGATGCGCTTTCCGGCATCGTTTCTCAGGTCATGCTGGTGAAGGACAACGACGGCGAAATTTACTGGCCCGATTACGGGATCGACGAAATCGACTCGCTCCTCGTCGGCCAGGGATACTTCGTCTACATGAAGAGTCCGGCGACGTTCACCTATGCCGACTCCGGCGTTGCAAAGCGGCGGGCAAACGCGGGCACGCTGCTCCGGCTGCCGCGGTCCCGGCATTTTGCGAAGCATGCCAATACCGGCAGCAATGCCTCGGTGCTCGTCACCCGGGTGACCGTCGGCACGATGGCGGCTTCCGACAGTTGCGAAATCGGCGCGTTCGATGCCGGCGGCAATCCGGTCGGGTCGGGAACGGTGCTCCATGGGATGGCGGCCTTCCCGGTCTGGGGACAAAACACGCAGACCGGGCGGAAAGACGGTTTGCGCGCCATGGAACCGATCACATTCAGGCTGTGGAATGCGCAGGGAGAGTTTCCGGCGGCGTTCCAGGCCAGCGACGGCGGCGTTGTCCGCTACGCTCCGCAGGGCATTTTCCTCGGGACGCTCGCGGTTTCGGAGGGTGCGCTCATAAGGGAGTACAATCTCACCGGGGTGTACCCGAACCCGTTTCGGGGATCGGTGCGCATAGCGTTCGATGTTCCGGCGATCGCGGGCGTAACGCAGCATGCCCTCGATATCGGGGTGTACGACCTGCGGGGGAACCTCGTGAAGCAGCTGGTGAACGGGATGTATCCGGCGGGCCATTATGCCGCTGCGTGGGATTGTCACGACGGCCATGAGGGGGCGGGAGTTTACACGGTTCGCCTGCGGGCGGAGAATTTTGACAAGAGGCTTAAACTGGTGAGGTTGCGGGATTAACGAAAATCAGTTACTCCTTAACAGATCACCTCTCTCCTCGCCTTGCCCCGCAGATCGAACTTCAACCCCGGCAGCCGTTCCCGCGAAAAATCCGGCACCTCCGGCGTGCAGCTCGCCGGCAATTCGTCGCGGTACTTTGCAAGAAATTTCCTGCCGTACCGGCGCCACACCTCGTCGGGATTCCCCTCCGAGCAGTGTTTGATGACGATATCCCAGGTAACGATGATCGTATGGCTCCGGCGGACCTGCATGCAGATATCGAGGTCGTAGAAGTGGTAGCCGTCGAAGGTCTCCTCGTCGAACCGGATGCGCGGGAAAAGGTCCCGCCGAATGGCGAAGAAGAGGCCGTCCACCGCCACCACCTCATCGTCCCCCGGCTCGGTCGCAAACGCCGACATGAAAAATTCGCCGGTGGCCTCGATGTCGTGCACCACCCTGCCCCGCATGAAGGGCCGGCCGGCGGCGGTCCAGGACATCCGGTTCCGGTGGAGAAACTGCGTGCCCGCGACCCCCACCATCCCCACCTTCGGCTCGTCGCCGAATTTCCGCCCGAGCGCCGTCCCCCAGCCCGGCTGGAGGAAAAACGCATCGTCATGCACGAAGACCAGGATATCGCCCCGGGCCGCCTGCACTCCCCGATTGTAGGCCGCGCAGATGCCCGTTCGGGCGCCCCGATTGTCGATTCCCAGATACTCGCAGGGTTCGCCGACGGTTTTTACCACGTTCCGTTCATGGATAGACGCGAGATTCGGCTCCCTGGCCGTGCATACGATGACGCTGATCATCCGATTCCTCCCGGAAGTGATTATATCCGGCGAAAGCGATCTGGTCAAGCCGGTTCATTCCGCCCGCATCTCTTTATGACATGTTGCCCTTCTGCGGTCGGGATGATATCATTTATGCTCCGTGGGATAAAAGTATCCGTTTTCCGCCTCGCGAGCCGCATGCCCTTGCCGGAAGGGCGGTCGCCGCGCCGGCACGATCAGGGGATTTCGGGTGAAAAAGGCCGTACCGGTTCACAACCGGCTGATTAGTTACGTGGTATCATTCTGCCTCTGGAGTACGCTGGTGGCTTGTCTCGTCGTCGTCCCCGTTTTCAGGTGCGGCATGCCCCTCCATGAGCCCGTGCCCGCGCGGACGGTACGGGTGAAAATCGTGGCGGATTCGGAAATCGCCGCCCTTCCCGACTGGAAAAACTCCATTTCGGCGATGTTCGATTCGATCAGCCGATGCATGCGTCCCTGGGCGCATGTCGGTTTTGCCATCGACACGTTCGTGACGTGGGATTGTGCAAAGGCCCCGTCGTACGACTCCCTGCTGCCGGGTGATTGCCTCATCAGGGAGGTGCCAAAGGGGGAGAGCGATATCGTCGTGTATTTCGATAAATGGGGCTATTCGCCGACCTTCAGTGAGGCGATGCCCCTCTACGAACAGGGCTACGCCTATATCCGCCTGCCCATGCAGAGCGACGGCGAGACCATCGACCGGCGGGCGCGCAATACGGTCATTCACTGGCTGGGGCACCTCTTCGGCGCGGTGCACTGCTATTACGATTCCAGCAGGGTAACGCTCATGAATCCCTTCGTCCACGAGGGGATTATCGTCGAAGGAGATACCGGCCGGGAGGCCGTGTTTCATCGGGGCAACGGCATGATCATGAGCGTGCTTTCGCGACGGCCGTTCGAGGAATCGGGCTGGGACAGCACGCTCTGGCCGCCCATCAGGGCGGTCTATGGAAAAATCAGGGATCACTATAACCGCTGGAGAATCGACACCTCCGGCGAGCTGGTCGATTACTCTTCCGACGCATTCCATGAAAGCAATCCGCTTCTTTACCTCAGCTCATGGGCGTCGCTGTGCGGCCTGCCCGCCGTCTCGCTCTCGTACCTCGACTCGGTCGCGGCGGTGTATCGGGCGATCAAAATTACCTGCATCAGGGAGGGAATCGTCGGGAAGACCCGGCTCTGCCGCGTCTGCGGGTACGATGCGGTCGACGTCACGAACTGGCTGGACCTCAAGCTGTTCAATCTGAAAATAAGAAGGGCGATGGTGTATCTTCGCGCGGGAGAGCTTGCAAAGGCGGACTCCTGCCAGACCGAGGCGATCGATCGGATTCCCTCCGCGCTCATGTCGATCCGGGGAAAGTACGAGGCCGGGTACCGGTTTTACCGCTCCCGCTGCGTCAGGCGCGCCGGGAATGCGCCGGTTTTTCCCGCCCTGCGATAGGCGGACCCTACCAGCCCTGCACCGAATTCTGGATGATCAGGGTGACCAGCTGCGTGATCGCCCGCGTTTTGCCGGTCTGTTCGTTCTCGGTTTGCAGATTATACACGCCCTCGCCGGTGATGGTTCCCTTGTAAATACTCTTGTTTTTTAAGTTGTCGGTAAAGTCGATCGCGGCGGTGATGCGGACCACGTACTGCTGTACGCTGACCTGCCGCGTGTCGGTCGCGCTGAAGGTGTAAGGGACATTGACGTAGGAGGTGATATTCCCGGTGATCGTGGCATTGCCGTCGTGGGAGACGATCTTGAGGAGGTTGCCGGATACGATTGCCGTGGAGAGCGCGCTCGTCGTCGCGTCCGCCACGTCGGATTCGAGCGACTGGTTCGCGAAGAGGGGGATTTCGACGGTCTTCAGGTCGGCCGGCAGCGAGGAACCCGTAAAGCTGTAAAAGCCGCACCCCGCGAAGGCGAGGAGGACGGCGATCGCGGTTGATTTACCGATCATTCACTGCACCTCGTCGAACGGCACGTAGGTTACCGGGGAGGCTTCCGCTTCCGCGGCCCCGTCCGTGAAAAAATGTTTGATGCCGGCGAGGGCGGCGGCCCGGTCGTCGAAAGCCTGGAACGGTCCGTCAAGTGATCGGGTGAACTGCTTCCCATACCCCTTCGTCAGGATCCGGTGGTCGAGGACCAGGAGCGCGCCCCGGTCGGTCGCCGAGCGGATGAGCCGCCCGCACCCCTGCCGGAAGCGGATGATCGCCTCGGGTACCGCGTAGGACATGAACGACTCGCCGCTGAGACGCGTCATTTTTTCGGAAATCGCCATGGTGAGCGGATGCGTGGGGACCGGGAAGGGGAGTCGCGTAATGATGACGACTTCGCACGCCTCGCCCGGCACGTCGATGCCCTCCCAGAAACTGTCGGTGCCCAGGAGGATCATTCGCCGGTCCCCCTTGAACTGTTCGAGGAGCGCATGCCTGCCGCCGCTTATGTTCTGGGCGAGGATATTCTGCTT
>CAZYYB010000045.1:16755-25199 GCA_964651515.1 uncultured Fibrobacteraceae bacterium | reverse complement strand
GTAACCGCGAAGCGGTGCCCCGCCTGAGAAGCAACTAATTAATAATTCGTAAAAATATGTTGGAGAATGCGCGACAAATCATTATATTAGTTGCATATGTTTTGGGTAACGATAAGTGTAATAGCACACTAATACAGTTGGTCCGATTCTTGACTTTTATTCTCGTGTGTTGAGAACACAGGGGATGTATATATGAATCAGGCAGGTGGATGAAA
The DNA here is from genome assembly GCA_964651515.1 of uncultured Fibrobacteraceae bacterium. Classification (GTDB taxonomy): domain Bacteria; phylum Fibrobacterota; class Chitinivibrionia; order Chitinivibrionales; family Chitinispirillaceae; genus BOG-1184. The sequence goes on along the minus strand of CAZYYB010000045.1, from coordinate 24,984 downwards.
GCTGTTTGCGGGAAAAAATTATTACGTAATGGCATAATAGCGGATAAAGCCGGCCCGCGTTTGATCGTCGATCCTGCACGGGAGGGCAATTTTAATGAGGGGTTCCAACTTTTTATTAAAATCGGGAGGATGTATGTCATTGGGCAGAAAAATCGGTATGGTGTCGTTCCTGGCGGTGCTGCTCCCGGTTGGAGCGGTATTCGCCCAGGTGCAAACGCTCGATTCGCTGCAGCGGAAGTTTGTGGACCAGCGGTTCGGCATGTTCATTCATTTCAATATGAATACCTTTCATCCGGGCTGGGCCGAAGCTCGTACCAATCCCCTGGTTTTCAATCCGACGAACCTGAACTGCGGGCAGTGGGCGAAGGCCGCAAAGTCGGCGGGCATGACCTACGGCATGCTGACGTGCAAGCACCATGACGGCTTTGCCATCTGGCCGACCCAGACGACGCCGCCCAACGGACTGGCTCCCTATACGATCAGGCAAAGCTCGGACTCGCTCGCGGATATCGTCAAGGCATATGTCGACTCGTTCAGGTCATACGGCCTGGGGCCGGGCCTGTATTTCTCTATCTGGGATCCCAACAACGGCGTGCCCAATCCCGATCCGTCAAATGCAATACCCAATCCTTCAAGCGCCTACGATTCGCTTTCGGCAGCCGGACTGGCCTACATCGAGGCCCAGATTACCGAACTGCTGACCAACTACGGTCCCATCCCGATTTTCTGGACCGACGGCTATGGATGGGCGCAGGCCCACCGGGTCGTTCCCTGGCAGGCCATTCGCGATACGGTAAAGGCGCTTCAGCCCAACTGCCTGTTTGTCGAGACCGAGGGCATGATCGAACCGTGGGAATCCGATTGCGAATTCATCGAGGAAACAAAAGGATCCCGGGCCCTGTGGACCCCTTCCAACAATACCTTTGCCGCGGCGCAGGCGGTACCGATCGGGGATAACTGGTTCTGGGATAAGACCGTTACCAGCGGCTCCACCATGATGAGTGTCGATACCATCGCCGTAGTCCATCTCGATTCCCTCAACGCGCACTATTGCACCTTCCAGCTCGACTGCCCCCCCAATGAACAGGGGCTTCTCGATACGGCGCTGGTGAACAGGCTCGCCGCCGTCGGTGCGGCATGGAAGCCGAATCTTTCGCGGCCGCCGCTGCCGGTGCAGGAGCCAATGATCGAGCAGCCGATTTCGCCGGTTTCGGTTACGGCAACAAGCGGAGCATCCACCGCCATGAATGCCATCGACGGATTTAACGACCGGCTGGCTTCGGGGGACTTCCAGAGCATCTGGACCTCAACCGGTGCGCTTCCCCAGTCGATAACCCTTGACCTGGGCAAAGTCTACAACAATGTTTCGATGCTCTTTTACCTCCCGCGGCGCGATACGACCACGAGCGGTCCTATACTGACCGGGAACATTCTCCGCTACAAAATCTATGTGAGTACCGACAACGTCACTTTTACGCAGGTAACCTCGGGTACCGATCTTGAAGGCGGCACGTTCGGCAGCTGGTCGGCGAACCGGTACGTCAAGAAAGTCCGGTTCCCGGTCCAGAGCGCAAAATTCGTGACGCTCGAAGTCGATTCGGTCTATGGCGGAACTGCGGCAATTATCGGCGAAGTTGCCGTCGGCGGTGGAACCCCTGCCGCCCCGACACTGGTCACGCCGACAAACGGTGCTACCGGCCTTGCATCGTCGGTGGTATCGTGGGGAGCGACGAATGCGGCGGTTTCGTACGGCATCCAGGTTTCAATCGGTTCGACCTTTGCGACGACCGTTTACAGCCAGAGCGGGCTGACGGCGCTGTCGCAGCTGGCCGGCGGCGTCGTGCCCAACACGACGTATTACTGGCGGGCAAATGCAAGCGGCAATGTCGCCTATCTCGGTCCGAGCCTCTGGTCGAGCGTCTGGTCGTTCACCACCGGCCCCACGATATCGGCGGTGTTGCCGCAGCAATATGCTAAAATGGCGACGGCCGAAATGTCGGTTGCCAATGGGGTTCTTTCCTATTCGGTGCCGGTGCGGGGCACGGTTGCCATTACGCTCCAGGATATGCTGGGAAGAACTTCCCCGCTGCTCAACCGGGAGCAGGCCGCGGGCCGGTATACGGTGGCGCTCAAGGGGTATAATTTCGCCGCCGGGTCGTATATCGTTCGAATGAAAGCTGCCGGATTTGAAAAGACCGCGATCGTGATGCTTACCCGGTGAGAGATCGCCGGGAATGAATGATTACCGGTCTTGAAAGTTGGCGGGTGAAGGAATCGGTAACGTAGAAAAAAAGGAGTATAAAATTCAATCAGGTACTGCAATGAAGCCGGCATCCACCTTCATTTGCGGTCCCTGACTGGTATTCACGGCGACCGCGCGGCATCGGCAGCGGCGCTGAAAACGATTATTGTAACGGGAGAACCATGAATCGATTTGCCCTGATTACGGCGGTTGTTACGGGAATGGTGGTCGGCGCGGGGCCGTGCCTTGCGGATGATAACGGCGATTCTTCTCAGATTAAGCTGAGACCCTCCGGATTCGCTTCCATGTACCTGGGTGAAATAGTCAACGGTGGTGTCAATTCTGCAACGAATATGCCGATGAACGGTACCTGGATGAACCAGATGATAGCCCATCTGTCCGTTAACGCTTCCCTTGGCAATAGAAACTCTCTCGGTCTCGGGATGGAGATGCAGATGTATAATGATTTTCCGATAGCGTCATTGTATACCTACCGATATCAGTATTTTAATCAGTATTTTACCGAGGCGGAATATACGCATGCTTTCGGCGATGCCGGGAACCCGTATTTGTCATTCACTGCCGGTTATTTTCCTTTCAAATATGACCCCGATGCAATGAATCTCGGGGAGTATCTGTTCAGGACCGGTACCTATCCGGAATACATTAACCTTAATGACGACATTGATTTTCCGCTTGCCAGGCTCATGGGTTTTCATGCCGCTTTCCACCCGTTGCCGAATTTGACCGTCGATGGGCTATGCTATACCAATCTGGTATTGTATGCAATTGGCGATTGGAATCTTGCCGGCATTGTTACCTGGGATCCTTTCAAAGGTATTGAACTTGGCCTGGGCGGAAGTCTGAACAGTTTTTTTTCGGCGGATACTTTGCTCACTACGCCCCATAATCCGGAAACTGCCTATCATATTACCTATAATGAAGCGACCGGTCAGGCGGATACCTCATTTTATACCTATAAGGGTGCCAAGATGATGGCGAGGGCATCGATCGATCTGAAGCAATTTATCGGGGAAAACGGGCTCGGGAAAGAAGATCTCAAACTGTTCGGCGAGGCGGCGATACTCGGGCTGAAGAATTATCCCGAGAACTTGAACGGCGGCATCAATTACGACACCCTTGCAAATAGAATCCCCGTGACGATGGGCCTGAATCTTCCCGTATTCAAACTTCTCGATATATTAAGCCTCCAGGCGGAGTGGTTTGGGAGCCCCTATGCAAATGACATTGGTGCAATGACTGAAAGCGAGTTGCCTCTTCCGGGTCCATATACCTATAGTGGGGTAGGGATGCCGGATTCCCTTGCGGGGAGGCCAACCAGCGCCGCCAGCTCTCACTGGAAATGGAGCATTTACGGCAGCAGGCATTTTGCGCAGAACTACACGGTCACCTTCCAGGTGGCGAGCGATCACCTGCGTCCAGTGCCAGCTCCTTACGAAGATAACGCAGATTACAATGAAATATGCCATAATATCAACCAATGGTATTACATGCTGAAATTAACGGCTGGATTTTAAAAACCTTAAAGTGGATTATCCGACTAACTTTCGTTACTATAGAGGAGTCTGAAGCATGAAGAAAACAGCTTTTGCGGGGGTCATCATTGGAGTCCTGGCCATATTTACCGGCAGCGTCATGACCGGATGCAACTCCTATATCGGGGCCGCGGGACCGACGGGCATCGATACCATCGGGGCGCTTAAAAGAGGGCTGATCGATATGACCATTACCGATTCGACCCTGATTCCCGCACTGGTTTCTCCGGTGAATGCGGTTACCGGCGTTATTCCGAATAACCCGACGCTTATGTGGAATTCGGTCCGCAGCGTTGCCAAATATCGCGTGGTCGTATCGACCGACAGCGACTTCGATCGAATCGTTATCGATGACTCTTCCCTGGCGTCCGCGTCCGACACGGCTCGGCAGGTATACGCCTTATCCGGCACCTCAACCTATTACTGGTGTGTCGCCGGGATGAAGGCCGGGAAGATGGGATGGTCCCGGATCAATCATTTCGTTACTGAATTCGATTCCTCGGTTATTAAAGAACAAAATGCCTACGTCGCCCAGCAGTTCGGTATGTTTATTCATTTTAACATGTCGACCTTTGCCCGCTGGCCGTATCCGCTGCCGGGCGGCGATAATTCCGAGTGGGAGAACGGCGGTGAGGACCCGAACCTGTTCCACCCCTGGCAGTTGAATTGCGGGCAGTGGGCGGATGTCGCCAAGTCGGCCGGCTGCCGGTATGCCGTACTAACCACCAAGCACCATGGCGGCTTCTGCCTGTGGCCCACCAAGGTCGCTCCATCGGCCACGAACCATAACGTCGCCCTGTCGTCATGGTACCAGAATGACGGGCAGCGCGATATTCTGCGCGAATTCGTCGATTCCGTTCGTTCACGCGGACTTAAGGCTGGATTCTACTATTCGATATGGGATCGTACTAATCCAGTAACCCTGTCCATGGTATTGGGCGAGCTGCGGGAGATCCTGACGAATTACGGGGACATCGATTGTATCTGGTTTGACGGCTGGGGGTGGGCGAACCTCTATCCGACAATCCCCTACGATAGCGTGGCAAATCTCGTTCACCGGCTGAACGACAGCCTGGGTCATCACACCATCATTTCCGATAATAACCGCCATCTCACGCTGTATAATTCCGAACTCGTTCAGTACGAGATACCGGTCATCGGGCCGCCGCAGGCCGGGAACAATATTCCCGCCGAGGGCAATGAGCCGATTCGCGCCGATCAGTGCTGGTTCTGGCATCCCATGGATACCACGCTGCAAACGACATCATTCGTTAACACCAGGATACAGAATTGCAACAGCGCCGATGCGACCTATCTGCTCGACGTGACGCCCGATACGAACGGGTTAATACCGGGGTATCAGGTGCAGCAGATGCAGCTTATCGGCACGACGGTGAGTCCGTTGCTGACGCCGAACCCGGACACCGGCCTCGGCAAGGTGCTGAAGTAGCTATCGTAAGTGTATGCAAGAACGGTGATGTTGCCTTAGGCAATTATATATTTAAGGGAGCAGGATTATACTTTCACTTATTTATTCGGGAGGTTGTATGGGTAAGAGAGGTCTGATGGCGGTTGTGGGTCTTCTGATGTTGAGTTTCGGTTTCATTGTCAGCTGCAATAAGAGCAGCAGCCCCACGGCTGCAGCGTCTATTCTCAACGGGGTCTGGTATGCCGAGAGCACGGTCGTATCGACACAGCTCCTCAATCCGGATACTTTCAGTACTAAAATAACCATTACCGGTACCAATTACGACATGATGCGGTATACCTATCTTCACTCCTCCAGCGGCGGAGTTGTCGATTCCGTCGAAGAGCTGGGCACCATAGCGAGCGTGCCGTCGGGGGTAACCAGTTTCGCCCAGGGCGACTCTATCGTTTTTACGCCGAAGCTGACCAAACAATTCATGGATAATACCTTTGCATGGGATACCTGCACGAGCAACGGCGTTCCCTGCCAGGCATCGACCCCTTCAAGCTACAAGGTTAAAATCGTCGATACCCTCGGCAGCGTCTTCTGGGATGACTCCTTCCCCGATTGCAGCGGTGAAGATTATATCCTGTGGCACCTGAAAAAACAGTAATGCACGATCCGGCAGAAGCGTCGTAGGTCGATAATGCCCCTGAATTCTCCGAAAGATTTCAGGGGTTTTTATTTTGTCTACCCACTTCCGATCCGGTGCCCCGTGAGCTGCGCAACTATATTTATATAAATGCATGCAATGCTTCCGGACTCTTTCATGCGATCGTTAAACAAGGTCATTGGCTTTGCCGCCCTGTCGGCGGGGATCGTCCTCGTATGCCTCGGTTGTTCCCCGAAGGGGGATATTTCGGCCGTTATCACCTGCGAGGGTAGTTCGCTGCGGAGCAGCGGTGGTTCGAACACCGGGGTAGGGGTGTTGAAGCGCCTTATGCGCATCTGCAATGGTTTTTCCGCCATTCCGGGCATAGTCGTCGCCTATCCGTTCGAAGGAACCGTCTTCCCGCCCGAAATAGTGGCACCGACGTTCCGATGGGATGACCGGTCCGCCGATGCCGTGCTCTGGATGGCGGCAATCGCTTTCGATTCGAGTTCGACGCGCATCTATGCGATCGCCCCCGGTCGTGCAGAACTCCCCGGACCGCTCGATTCCGCCTGCATTCGCGACAATAACCGATTCGAAGAACCTCCCGAGCGTGCCCGCCTGCATGCCTGGACCCCGGACAGCGCGGTCTGGCGCTTAATCAAGGATAAATCTTCCGGGTGCAGGGCGCATATCGATCTCTACGGTATTGCGATGCGGCAGGGCCGGAACCGGATCGTGTCGCACGGGAACATGACCTTTACAACATCGAAAGACCCGGTCGGCGCCCCGATATTCTATCGGGACGTCCCGCTCATGCCGGTTAAAAACCCGAACGGGGTCATCCAGCCGCTGTCGGCGGATGCCGCTTCGCTCATCGCCTGGCGGCTCCGGGACATTTCGAAGCCCACGGCGCCGATCGTCATGAGCCACATGCCGACCTGTCTCAACTGCCATACCTTTTCCCATGACGGCCGGACGCTCGGCATGGATATGGACGGTCCGCAGGGCGACAAGGGCGCCTACGCCCTCGTGCCGACCGCGAAACGCATTCTTATTCAGCAATCAGACGTCATCACCTGGAATAAATTCAACCCCGCAAAAAACACCTTCGGTCTTTTCTCACGGGTGTCGTTCGACGGCCGCTACGTCGCCTCCGGGGTCGAGGAAGACGTCCATGTCTGCAACTACCTGGACTACCGTTTTCTCCAGACATTTTACCCGACGAGAAGCCTCATCGCCATATACGACCGGCAGACCGGGAGCATAAAAACCCTGCCGGGCGCCGACGACCGGCGGTACGTGCAGTGCAACGCGGTGTGGAGCCCCGACGGCCGCTGGGTAGCTTTCCTCCGCGCGAAGGCAAAAGATCCCTTCAACGGATCGGTCCGGGCCGCCTATGCAAACGACCCGCGGGAGACGCCGATGCGGTACGATCTTTACCGGGTGCCGTTCAACGGCGGGAAGGGCGGTGTTCCCCTGCCCGTGGCCGGGGCGGTCAATACCGGCAAGAGCGTCTCTTTTCCCGCCTATTCGCCCGACGGTAAATGGATCGTTTTTGTCGAGGCGAAAAACGGGCTGCTCATGCGGCCCGACAGCAGGCTCTTTATCATCCCCTCCGGCGGCGGCACGGCGCGGGAGCTTCAATGCAACCTGCCGGTCATGAATTCGTGGCACAGCTGGTCTCCTAATGGTAAATGGATGGTTTTCTCCTCGAAGGCGTTTACGCCCTTCACCCAGATGTTCCTGACGCACATCGACGATGCCGGGAATGCGAGTCCGGCGGTGCTCATCCCCCATGCGACGGCAGCCAATCGCGCCGTGAATATCCCTGAATTTGTCAATAGTGCCCCCGACGGCATAGCCTCGATTGTCACCCCGGCGATGGATTATAAGATCCATTTCGATAAAAGCAAGAAGCTGCTGGACCTCGGCGACGCCGATTCGGCATATGCGGAAATCATGGCGTCGATCGCCCTGAAGCCCGATTATGCGGAAAGCTGGTCGACCCTGGCCTTCGTGCTGGCAAAGCAGGGTAAATTGACCGAGGCTATGAATGCCTCGCTCAAGGCCGTCGAGCACGATCCGGCGAATGACTGGGTCCATGCAACCGCCGGGATGCTCCTGTACGCGGTCCGGAAATTTCCCGAATCCATCGAGCAGTTTAAAATCGCGTTGAAGCTCAATCCGAACAATGCGGTGACGTACTATTACTACGGGCTGTCGCTTTCGGCGGCGAAGGTGCAGGAGGAGGCGCTTGCCATGTTCGACCGGGCGCTCGCCCTGGATTCGACCTTTTCCGATGCGTATAACGGCCGGGGGACGGTGCTGCACGGCATGAAGCGGGTCGACGCGGCGATTGCGGATTTTT
>CAZYYB010000045.1:0-16745 GCA_964651515.1 uncultured Fibrobacteraceae bacterium | reverse complement strand
CGCCATCGCCCTGGAGCCGAAATCCGGCTATCTTCAGCATCGCGCCCTGGCCTATGCGATGAATAATCGATTCGACAGCGCCCTCGCCGACCTGAACCGGGGTATCGCGGCGAACCCGGATGACGGCATGACCTTTTTCATACGGGGAAACGTCTACCTGCAGCAGCATGCCCTCGATAAGGCGCTGGCGGACTTTGAGGCGGCTCTGGAGTGCCGGCAACCGTATATCCAGGCGCTCGATCATTTCTGCGATATTTACGAGTCAATGAACAATTATGCCGGGGAGCTTCCCGGACTGAATGCAATTATCCGAAAGAATCCCGACAACGCGCTCATCATCAACCGGCGCGGTATTGCCTATATGTATAGCGGCGATGCGGCGAACGCGGTCAAGGATTTCGATTTCGTCATCGCCAGGGTCCCGGGCGAGGCGAGCGCCTATTTCAACAAGGCTCTCTGTCTCGAAAAGCTCGGCGATCTCGGCGGGGCGGTAAAGAATTACCGGGAATCGATGCTGCGGGGAATCCGCCAACCGCAGCAATACGCGTATGCGAAGAGGCGTATCGACGAGTTGAAGCGCTGAACCGGCCGCCCGGCCGTCTTCGTTGCGCGGAAAGCCCCCGCTTCCCGGCTGAACCGCACCGGCCCCTTTTTTTCCCGCTCAGGTAATTCCACACGCCCCCTGCCTGTCCGTACTCTTATCAGAGGCGGGAGCGAAGCGATGAGCTTCCTCCCGGCGTGAAGATAATGGAGAAGTTTTTCAGGAGGCTGAAATGAAAAAATCTATGGTGCCTTTAAAAAAGGTGTTCAGCGGTGCCACCGCTTCCAGAATGAGCGATTTTATCGGGAGGCTGGGGCACGTGAAAATCCCGCGCAAGCGGGAGCAGAAGCACTAAAATAAAGAGGGTAATATGAATACGACAGCAGTAATGCCCGAGACGTCGAGTTTCAGCAAGCCCGATGAGGTGAGGAGATTCCCGAAGGGCTTCGTTGAACTGATCGAGATCGGGGGAACGTTGGTGGGGCGCGCGACCTTGCAGCCGGGCTGGCGATGGTCGATGTGCGTCAAACCGCTGGTGAATACCGAAAGTTGCCGATCGGCACACTTCCAGTATATCATATCCGGAACGCTCGGGGTCGAGATGGATGACGGCACTCGGTTTGAGTGCAGGGCAGGGGAGGTATCCTATATCCCTGCCGGGCACGACGCATGGGTGGTAGGGCAGGAGCCGGTCATTGCGGTGGATTTCCAGGGAATGGTTGATTACGCCAGACACGAATCCCCGACCGCGATACGGTAAAGAGGGGGGCGACCGCGGGTCGCCCCTGCGTTATCCGTGCTCTATCTTCTGCGTCTTCCTGAAATCCGTCGGGGACATGCGATAGAACCGCCGGAAGGAGCGCTGCATCTCTTTGACGCCGCGAAATCCTCCCGTCGAGGCGACGACTTCGTCGGTCGCGTCGGACGAGCGGAGGCGTTCGCAGACGATCTCGGTGCGCAGGAACCGGATATAGTCGCGCAGCGAAAGGCCGGTCGACCTTTTAACCTGGATTTTGAGCTGCGTGAGGGGAGTTTGAAGCTCCGCAGCAAGGGACGAGAGCTGCATAGAGGGTTCAAGGATGAAATTGTCGATGACCTCCCTGATGCGGCCGAACTCCCGCTGTTCGGCCTCGGACCGGCGAGCGAGCACGTCGGCAGGCGAGGCCCGGGTAAAGGAGGAGAAGAACAGATAGAGAACCAGCGGGACCGCGATGCCTGCCAGGAAGCAGGCGAGCCAGATGATCCAGGAGACTTTGGATATCGGCTTGGGAAGTACGACGAGCGTGGGCCAGAGTTCCGGACTGAATTTGTTGTAGCCCTCGGCGTCGATGAGTGATGAGGCGACGAGGTTCCCCGCGCCGTCGTTGGTGTTGACTATGACGTTGAACCCCATATCGGGGGGGATGGATTTCCCGAACAGATAGGCGGGAATCGCGACCGTGGCGGTAAAGCCCTTCCCGGTCTGCTTGTCGACGGCGTACGTGAGCGTGAGGCGGGTTTTTATGGTGTCCAGCTCGTAGCTGCCGTCGCTGTTAAAGATTGGCTGGAAAGTTTTCCGGTAGGGCTGCCCGGAGAGCGGTACCACGACGAAAAGGTCTTCACCCGAGGGGTAGAGGCTACGCTTTTTATCCGGGTCGACGCACACTTCGATTCCCATTCGATCGAGCAGGTTTCCCGCCGGGGCGCCGTTGAAGGCCGGGTCCTGCACGGTGACGCGGAGGGCGAGAGCCTGTTCGTTCCAGTACAGCTGCACGAATTCACGGCGTGACGGGTCGGAGGTGGCAATCGCCAGGGTATCGTGACCGAACGAGCCGGTGGTCGCGAAATCGTAGGCAACGGGCTTGAGCGTCGGGTAGTCGATTTTCTGGTGAGCCAGGAAAATCCCTTCGCGACGGGTACCGAACATCTCGCCGTCGGCAAAGGTCACCTCAATGATGATGCCGATCCCCATGGAGAGCTGGTTCGGGATGGAGGAAAGGCTCCAGATGTAACGAAACGACGGGCCGTTCAATCGGGCGATGGTATCGACGATGGTGCTGTCGAGATGCGGGGGCAGGTACCGCGCCATGATCACGACCTGTTCGATGGGTTTGCACGACGAGGCGACCCCGAGTGTGCAGAAGGGCGCGACGATGACGGCTTTTTGCTCGGGCGCGAGAAACCGGACGCACTGCTGGAGGTCATCCGCTGCGGCCGCCCCAATAATCAGGAAAATGAGTGCAGGGAAAAAAAATGCGGGGATGCATGGTTGTGTGTTCATGCGGGATTCAAAGATGCTGCTTTTATGAATGGCCGGGAAAAAATGGGCGCAGCTGGATTTGAACCAGCGATCTCCGCGATGTGAACGCGGCGCTCTAACCAGCTGAGCCATGCGCCCTTCGAAATCAGGAGAGTGAAAAATAGCTTTCAGCGACGGGGTAGTCAAGAGGTGCGGAGTTTTGCCCTTCAATAAGCCTTTGTTAACGCTTCCGAAAGAGTCCCGATATCCCCGGCCGCCACCTTCTGCGCATAGCGCAGGTCGTGCCGCCCCGGTTGCGAGGCAAAGGTATGCCGGATGCCCGCATCGGCAAGCCGCCGATCCATCTCCCGGTTCCCCGGAAGGGCGAAATCGTCGAGCCCGCAATCGAGGATAAGCAGGGCCGACCGTTTGTCGAGCGAACCGATGCCGCTTATGCAGGAGGCTGCCGCCCACCGGTCGGGGTAGTCGGAGAGCGGCCCGAGGATGCGCGTCAATCCCCACTTCTGCGGAAATTCGGTGAGATCCATGATGCCGGCTATGGCGGCGGAGGCAGAAAAGAGGTCGCCGTGCCGTTCGAGGAGCAGGACGGCACCGTGCCCGCCCATGCTGACCCCCAGGACGGCCCGGCCGCGGGGCGATTTTACGGTTCGATACCCGGAGTCGATGTAGGGCAGCAGCTCGCGGGTGATGAAGGTTTCGAAGAGGGAGCCGGAGCTTTGCGGGCTGTCGAGGTACCAGGAGTTTTCACCGTCGGGGCAGATGAAAATGAGGTGCAGCGAATCGGCCAGCGCTTCCAGCGGAGCGAGGCGGGGCCAGACCTCATGGTTGCCGCCGTACCCGTGGAGCAGGTAGATCGTCGGGTAGTGAAGGCGGGAGTTGCCGTAGCCGTCCGGAAGAACGACGGTGGCGCCCAGGTGGCGATGCATGCACGCCGAGTGAACGGAAATGACGCGGGTTTCCGCGGCGGGGAGGGGAGAGAGGAGAAAGAATAAAAGTGACAGAGTGAAAATTAAAGGATGACGGATGAGGGATGAAGGATGAAGACGGCAAAGGAATAAAATGCTTCTCCCGCTTCGTGTCCTAGCCGCTACACCATGAAAATAGAGTTCCGGTTTTTCTTTTGACTTCCTCATCCCTCATCCTTCTTACTATTTCACCCCCGCAAGGTTCAGGAACTCCATCCTGGTCGACTGCTCGCTTCTGAAGGTCCCGAGCATGGCCGAGGTCACCATCTTCGAGTTCTGTTTCTCCACGCCGCGCATCATCATGCAGAGGTGCTGCGCCTCGATGATGACGCCTACTCCCTCGGCGTCGATCGGTCCCATGAGCGAGCCGGCTATTTCCTGCGTCAGCCGCTCCTGGACCTGCAACCGCCGCGCGTAGCACTCGACGAGGCGGGCAAGTTTGCTCACGCCGTATACCTTGTTCCGGGCGATGTAGCCGATGTGGCATCTGCCGAAGAAGGGGAGGAGATGGTGCTCGCACATGCTGTAAAGTTCGATATCGCGCACGATGATCATGTGGTTGCACTCCTCCTCGTACATCGCGCTCTTAAGAATCGCCTCCGGGTTCTCGGCGTACCCCTTCATGAGGAACGTGTAGGCCTTGTGTACCCGTTCGGGGGTTTTGATGAGCCCTTCGCGGTCGGGATTCTCACCGATCGCGGTGAGGATGCTGCGTATTGCCTGTTCCATAAGCTCCTCGGTAGTTATTGAAATAATTCAAAGTCAAAATCTTTTTCTGGATGGCCGAGCCGGGTCACCCCTGCGACCTCTGCGAAAAAATAAAAGAAAAGTTTACTAAAGAGCCGAAGGACACCAAAATAGTGCGACCGACGGATCCCCCACCTTCGGCGCCCCCTTTATTTAGAGGGGGATTTCTTTTTGTTTTGGAATAGTATCTTCCCATGTTTTTGCTACCGAATAATGGCGTTGCGGAAGTGCCGGGGCCCCGCCCCTGGGCGGGACTCGCCCGGCACTTCCGCAGGAGGGGGGGTACCCCGGGACGCGCGGCCAGGGGCCAGGGAGAACCACCGTAAGGTGGTTCCCCACCAAAGCTTCCACAGCCTCCACAGCTACCAAAGCCACCAATTCCGAGTATCGGCTTTTTAATATATATTTTCTTCGGCATTACAGGGTTCCACGGAGGCCGAGCATGGATACCATATACAAGGAAAAACCCGACCGGGGCGGGCGGGTAATGACGACGGTCCTGACCGTCTTCGCGGTCGTCTGCTGCGCCCTCATCTACTACCTGGCCGTCCACCTGAAGCAGTACATCGCGCACAACCCCCAGAAGCTCGAACTTTACTACCGGAATACGAAGAGGTTTACGCCGGATGAGAAGCGGAATTTTCTCGCGGCGCACGCCGGGCTGTGGGTTCATTCGTCCGAGGTCGATGCGGGCGGCCTGCCGGTTAAGCGGTCGGACCTTCTCGAAATCAAGAGCAACGGCATCGTCTGGCAGGTCGGCGAGTGGGATGTCGTCATGCCCGGCTCGGCCGGGCCGTCCCGGTTCATCCAGGTACGCACCGCCTTCGTCGTTCCCTACGGCTCCTTGAACGGCGATACGCTGAACGATGCCTACACGATTCACCAGGTCTTCATCAGGTCGGGCGATACCTGCTTTGGCGGATGGAACTTCCTGGATCTCTGGCACCTGTCGAAATCGGGCGACTCGCTCGTGGTGAACCGGAAAAAATACGCCCCGTATACCGGGCAGGTTACCGCCTTCTTCCCGAAGGGCCTCCTCGACCTGGTCGGCTCGGGCGCGAGCCCGGACAACCCCTATTTCAAGCGGAGCGGGGAGAACGGCCAGAGTGCCGAGGTCGAGCTCACCTCCCGGGTCAAGGGGATCCGCGATACCGGGACCAACCTTTCTTCCGCCAATGCCATGACCATGCCGGGCTGCCTGGACCTGACCACGCTCGGCGATCTCTTCAAGGGAGAGCTCATGCATGCCTGGAAGGCCGGAAATACCGTGGTGCGAAGCCCGGCCGCGGTGGATTCGCTGCTCGACCGGTACTTCCAGCCGCTCCTCATCGAAGAGCATTTCCGCGGCTATCCGCGCGCGCTGCCCGGCAAGGTGGTCGTCTCCTTCACCCTGAACCGCGACGGCTCTCCCGGTCCGGTCAAGGTAAGCGGACCCGAGGCGATCGACCGGATGCTTGTCAACGAGCTGGTCCACGAAATCGGTGCATGGCGTCTTCCCCCGGCCGAAACGCCCCTCGCGATTACGCACACCTTCACCATGCCGTAGGAGCCGCCGCGACCGACGAGCCCCGGAACGGTACCTTGGCGTTTGCAATGAGTATATTAGGAACAGGTCCCGGACCGTTACGATGACCGGGGCCGCATCCTCAATCGCATCCGTCGGCATACCCCTATGATGACCCCCAGCCATCTTCAGGCGCAGAGCGCCGAGATTCGCCGCTATTTCGTCGAGCTTTTGCGGACGCTCGACGAGGGCGACCTGCTCCTGGCCGACCTATGGCCGGTCGGCGACGACCCGGGCAGGGAGCAGGCGCCCGAAGAGACCCTTCGCGAACTCAGGGCCGCCTGCGAGCGGGTTGCCCGCCGGCAACGGCTTTCGCACCTTCGCGTAGAAATCTGGAAAGCCGCGGCCCGGGATCGTGTTTCCGAGGAGAAGCTCATCAAACGGCTGCTCACGCTTGCCGGTCCGGCGCTCGACCTGGGCCGATGCAGCTACTTTGCGCTGACGCGCGCCACCGGGGACGCGCAGTGCACCATTCAGTGGACCCGGCCCGATATCCCTTCGACCATCAATGCAACCATGCCCGGCTCTCTTGTCAAGGGGATCGTCGGCGAAAAGAGCGTGGCGTTCTACGAGGACGAGCCGTCGTCGAAAAACCAGGGCGAGATCGCCGCGCTCCTCGCCCGATCCGGGGTAAAGTCCATCCTCGCCATGCCCTACGACGATCCCGCCGCCCCGCGCGGCATCCTTACCTTCTCGGACTGCGACTCGGTCCGCCGCTGGACCAGGGCCGAAATCGACCTTCTGGCCGAAATCGGGCATATCATCTCCCTGCGGGCCGCCCAGCTGCACGCCGAGCAGGTCGCCCTCGAAGCCAGGGAGCGTCTGGAGCAGCAGGTGCGCGAGCGCACCGGTGAGCTGGCCGCGGCCAACCGGCGGCTCATCGAGGATATTGCGGAACGGGAGAGTGCGCAGAACGCGCTGGCCCTCGAAAAGGGGCTCATGGCCGTGACGCTGCGCAGCCTTGCCGAGGCGGTCGTCACCATCGACGACCGCGAGTGCATCGTGCTGTTCAACGCCGGGGCCGAGGCCCTGACCGGATGGAAGGCCGTGGAGGCGGCGGGAAAAAAGGCCAAGGCGGTTCTTGCAGTATACGAAGAGGACGACCGCACCGTGCGGAGCGGCGATTTCATCGACCGCTGCCTCGCGACCGTCGACAGGAAGGACGAGTGCCGCTACCTCTTGCGGGCCCGCGACGGTACGGAACGCGTCGTCGCATGTCAATGCGCCCGCATCCGTGACGACGCGGGGGGAAGCGGGGTCGTGATCGTGCTGCGCGATATCACGAAGGCGTACGTCCTCGAAGGGGAGCTCCTGAAGACCAAGAGGCTCGAATCGGTGGGGGTGCTTGCCGCCGGGATCGCCCACGACTTCAACAATCTCCTGACCGGCATCACGACCTACCTCTTCATGGCCCGTATGAGCTCGGTCGCGAATGTCGAAGCCTGCGCGCTGATCAGCGAAGCGGAAAAGGCCGCCATGAAGGCCTCGTCGCTGACCCGGCAGCTCCTCTCCTTTTCCAAAGGCACCCCGGCGATCCAGGAGACGGCGTCGGTCAAGCAGCTGGTGCAGGACACCATCGGGTTCAGCCTGTCCGGGACGAACGTCGATTACACGATCGAGCTTCCCGACGACCTGTTCCCGGTCGAGGTGGACAAGGGGCAAATCGACCAGGTGCTCACCAACCTTTTCTACAACGCGGTGCAGGCAATGCCCGGCGGCGGCACCATAACGGTCGTCGGCGCGAATGTCGTCCTGGAGCCCGTCGAGCAGTTCCAGGAGGCGTCCCCCGCCCCGCACCCGCGGACGCCGGAATCGCTGCTCCCCCTGCCGCCCGGCCATTACGTCAAAATAGCGGTCCGGGACGAAGGCGTGGGGATTCCCCTCTCCCAGCTCGAACGTATCTTCGACCCCTACTTTACCACCAAGAAAACCGGGACCGGGCTCGGTTTGACAACCGTGTACTCCATCATCAAGCGGCACGCCGGTCACATCGAGGTCGAATCCGCGCCGGGAAAGGGATCCACCTTCACCTTCTACCTGCCGGCAAGTTCCCGTGTTGCCAAGAAAAAAACGGACGATCTGCCGGGCGACGAACGGAGTGCGGGCAGAATCCTCATCATGGACGACGATACCATCGTGCGGACGGTCGTGGAGACGCTGCTCAGGAAAACGGGCTACACGCCGGTATCGGTTGCGAACGGAACCGAGGCGATTGACGCCTATGTAAAGGCACGCGAGCAGGGACAGCCGTTTTCCGCCGCCATCATGGATCTCACCATTCCCGGCGGCATGGGCGGCAAGGAGACGGTGAAGAGAATCCGGGAGATCGACCCCGGCGCAAAGGTGATCGCCTTCAGCGGCTACTCGAACGACCCGATCTACCAGAACTACCGGGGATTCGGGTTCGACGGGGTGCTTTCCAAACCGTTCAGCATCGAAGATTTCATGCGCACCCTCCAGGGTGTGCTCAAACCGCCCGCAAAGAACGGCGGCATCGACGGGGTGCCCCGGCACCGGGAACGACCATGAAGCACGTGGAATACGACGTTTGTCCCCACTGCGGGGAGCAGATCAGGAAGGGCGCGCGGGCGTGCCCGCACTGCGGATCCGACGAGGAAACCGGATGGTCGGAGAACCGCTACCTCGACGGCATCGATCTCGGTACCGACGACTTTTCCTACGAGGAGATGCGGGAGGAGGAGTTCGGCGAAGCGCCGTCCCGGCCTCCGCAGAAGCGGTGGATCTACGTGACGGCGGTGGTCATCCTCGCCCTCGGCGCGCTCGGGCTTGTCCTCATGCTCAGGCGGTAGGAAAGCCGGCCGGGCGGGGCTCTCACCATTGCCGCAACGCCGCCAGCTTGACCGAATCGAGCCGGGCATCCCGGTGCATCATGCGATAATCCGGCGGCGGCATCAGCGACGCGGCGGCGAGGGCGTAGCACCGGCCGCGCAGGGTGTCCCGCTTCTCCTTCGTATAGGTGTCCCAGCGCGAGAAATTCATGGCCGCCCGCCCGTTTTTAACGTCCGTCGCGACCAGCCACGAGACCGGGGCGATAGAGCCATATAGCGGCCAACGGGTTTCGTTCGAGTGGCAGTCGTAGCACGAGGTACGCAGGATCGCCGCGACGGCGGGCGGGGCGGCCGCGTCGCGGGTCACCGGGGGATTCCTGCGGTTGACCGGGACGAGCTGGAGGAGCAGGAAGAGGGTAAAAATGAGGAAGAGAAGTTTTTTTATGGGAATAGCTCCTTCATGCCTGCCATGAATTCTTCGAGTTGAAATTCCGACCGATAATAAGGACTCTCCATCATCCGGATTATTCCCCTACCGCTCAAAATCGAAAAATATTCTGAAACAAGCTGTCCCGCCTGCCTGACAAAAGGATGGTCGGCATAGTTATCACGCATCATGAGCCCCTGGTTCCATTCATCTTCAACCATTGTCGAAAGGATTGTGTAAATATCCAGGGCGTGATAACGACCAAATTCCTTATTCGAATCGGAAAAACGATCCCTGAAAGCAAAAAGTTTCATCATGATAAACGTGAAGGGATGCGGCAGCGAAATATCGGCATGACAAATTTCGCCGGTGCTTCGACATCCTTCCAGCGAAAGAGTTAAAAGCCCTTCCTCCAAGGTCGGGGCTTCATCAACCGGGTGGGCATGGATGCCGACCGAAGGGTTTGGCCGGGCGCGTCGATTATCGGCTTTCACCGAGGTGCCTTTAAAGCAGCCTAGGGGACCGGATAAAAAATCAATTTTTATGGTTCCCGCATTTGTGCTTCTCGATCCCTCTTTCACAAATTGGTAATTCTCCGCTCCCGGAACAGCATCGTATCCCAGATTCTTCATCGCCTCTGCAAGAGGCTTCAACCTGGTTGATTGAATGAGCAATTCCGGTCGCAGAAACAAATCAAGATCGTTGGTGGACCGCGGCTCGGGCCAGTTTCGTAAGAGTGTTCGTGCGCCGGTCCGTCGCACATATTCGGACTTAAGATAGATCCCGTACCCTCCGCCTATTATAAGCTTGATATCCGTCTCTTCGATTTGATGAAGAAGGTCGAGCAATGCACTCCGAAGGTCGGCCATCGCGGTCATTCGGTAAGCCTGTGAAGTTCGCCGAGAATGTGAGATTTAACCTGGCTTGCCGTATTACGGTCCCGCTGGTCGCCGGCCATGAGTTCCAGATACACCTGGACAGGAGATGCCCATCGGAAATCCCCCTCCTGTCTGGCATCGAAATAAACGCTCTCATCCATTGTTTCTATGAATTCAACATCGGGAAAACGATCGGCCTGTTTTCCCGGCAGCTGCTCAAGGAAAGGCTCGATGGAGGGACAATAAATCGACAACAAATCTCCACGCTGCATTACCGCATAGCGTGCAACGGACGAGGTGCCCGTTGCCATTACCGGCACACCTGATTTTCGTGCAATTCTTCCTATCAGATCACCGATGGCCGCATTGCCGGCGGTAAGTTTAAGCCGCACCCGTTCGGTAATTTTCGGGGCACTATAGTTGTCGCTCAGCTTCTCCAAAAGTTTGTCGGACTGGATAAGGCGAATCTCTCCGTTACGCTGGACGATTAAATCATCTTCGAGCGTTTTCAGGGATTTTGATACGGTCGGAAGACTCATTGGCCGGGCAATGGCGTATTGCACCAACATATTTCGCGCATTTATTTCCAAACAAATTTCCTGAACGCTGCCGTAGCCTGGAAGTGAAAGGAACGCGCGTCCCACCATCGAGCTGTTTTTCCGGTAAATATTTTTAATGGAGGCAGAGCTGGTAAATCGGGTCTTCCGGCCGCTGCGAAACAGCGCAAATACTCCCGATGCCATCACCACACCGTTACCGCAGAGATCGATGCCGCTTATTCCTCTCGCTTCGAGCTCCAGCAATTTATCGTCGCTGAGATACGGCATGAGCAGCATTGGATTGAAATGTGCCGGCAATAAAATTTTTTCCAGTAACCCCAAGCTTTCCTGAAAGGATTTGGGCGTTGAGAGCGCCCTGCATTCAATAACGAAGCGAGCACTTTTTTTTCCCCATGATGCTTCAACCATCGCATCGATGGCGCCTTCGCCTACCGTCTTCGACCGATATTCACGATAACGAAGCGACAGCGGCGGGAACTCGACCTTGCCTTTATAAAGCAGGCCGAGCATTTCCTTCTTTGAAGGTGCTTTCTTATTATTTATCATATTCCTGATTAAGAAAATATAACTTTTCAGGAAAATTCACAAGGATTTTCCTGCTTGGAGAAGCGGGGCAGGAAAATATGACCCCACGTATGCCCGCGCCTCCCGACCCTACTGCGGCATGGCCTTCACGTAATTCTGCCGAATCTTTACTATATACACCGCGTCCGACCGTCGTACATTCCTGCTCATGCCGACGGTTCCCGTCTTCACGACCCCGCTCCAGAGCAGCCTGCCGGCAACATCGTACACCGTGACCTGCGCGGGAAAGGCAGTGCCGCCGGGAAGGGTGAAGCGGTCGCCGGTCACGAGCGTCGTCATTGTGCGGGGAGCCGCGAGGAGCTTTGCCGGGGCCGGACTCCGCGGGAGCACCGAGGTCGGCGGGAGGGCGGTGATCCCGACCGTCCCGGATGTCAGGCCGCCCGAACTCGCCGCGACCGTGATCTGCCCTGCCGCCGTGCCCACTCTGACAATCGCCAGGCATTTGCCGTTGTACGCCTGCCGCACCGTGGCTTTATAGGCGGAGTGATCGAGCGAATTCCCGTTGTCGACGCCGACGATGGCGCCCGGCCCGGTTATGGTAAAACCGACCGTATCGTCGGCCCGCGGGTTCGGGACGCCGTTTGAGTCCGTGATGGCGGCGGTAACGAATGCCAGACCCTCACCGTCGGCGGTCAATGAGGCACGGTCGACGCTCAGGGCTACGGTTGCGGGGGCGGCGGCGGTTCGTACCGTGTCGGATGCCGCAACCACCCCGCCGCGTTTCCCTACGGCAATGAGCGTTCCCGGTATAAACGGTACGGTCCAGGCCAGATGCAGGCTTCCGTCGGCCTGGAACCGCTGTACGCCAAGCGAAAGACCGTTCAGGAAAAGCTCGACGCTGTCGCAGTTGGTATAGACCCGGACCGGCACCTTGAAGGCGCCGCCGATAACCGCGCTGTCGAGCGGCACGGTGGCGTCGTTCTCCGGCGCGGCAGCGGTGTCGTACCAATCGCCCGCGTTCCAGTTCCAGTGCGGCAGGATATGCACCATGGGGGCGGCGGTCCATTGACTCTTGTAGAAGTAATAAATGTCCTTTGGAAAACCGCACCGGTCGAACATGCCGGTGTTGTGGCTGATGCTTGGCCAGCTGCACTCTCCCATGTAGTCGAACCCGGTCCAGATGAACTCGCCGGCGGCATAGGCGCGGCTTGAGTGCGCGGCCCAGTCCTGCGCCGCGGTGATCGGGGAGAAATCGTTATCCGAGTTGTCATAGCCCGACCCGACATCAGGGATAAAGTTGCCGAAAATCGTGGAGTCCGGGAAGACGAATACCTCCCGGCTTCTTCGCGCGGCGACCGTCTCGCTCCCGAAAATGACCCTCTTGGGATAGGCGGCATGGTCCGCGGTGTATTGCCAGGTGCCGTAGTTGTACCCGGCAAGGTCGAGGACATTCGCCACCTGGTTGAAAATCGTACTCCCGATTAAATTGTTTGCCCACGTTACCGGCCGGGTGGTGTCTTCGAGCCGCACCCAGGTGCGCAGGTTCTGCGCGGTGGCGACGGTGGCATCGGGAATTTCGTTGCCGATGCTCCACATGATCACCGACGGGTGGTTGCGGTCGCGCCGGACCATGTCGCGGAGGTCGGTTTCGCCCCACTGGTTGAAATACAGGTGGTAGTCGTTCGCGTTCTTTCCGCTATCCCAGCAGTCGAACGCCTCCTCCATCACCATGACTCCCATGGAGTCGCATAGATCGACGAATTCCGGGGCCGGAGGGTTGTGGGAGGTCCTGATCGCGTTGCAGCCCATCGACTTGAGGAGGCTGAGCTGCCGCACCGTGATGCTGCGGTTGATCGCCGTACCCATGGCGCCGAAATCCTGGTGCATGGCTATCCCGCAGATTTTGAGGCTCTGGCCGTTGAGGTAGAAGCCGGTATTCGGATCGAACCGGGTGGTCCGGATGCCGAGGGGCGCCCTGAACGTATCGACCAGTGCGCCGCCCGAAAGGATAACCGACGTTACCGTGTAACGGTACGGCGATGCGACCGACCAGAGGACCGGGTTATACAAGGCCAGGTTCTGGCTGAAGGTAACCGCGGAGTCCGTCTTTATGGTCTGGCCGACGGTAGTGCCGATGGTAACGACCTTGCCAAGCGCATCGGTAACAGTAGTGATGACGCTCACTGCGGCCGCCGCCGCCGACTGGTTCTCTACCTGGGCGTTTACGGCAACGGTCGCCGAGCCGCCCGCTACCGAAGGCGTGCTCACCGCGACGCCGCAATTGACAAAATGAATCTGGTTGAGCGCCGTCAGCCACACGTTGCGGTAGATGCCGCTGCCCGAGTACCACCTGCTGGTGGGCTGGTTGTTGTCGACGCTTACCGCAATGACATTTGCGGAACCGTCGGTGGTCAGGTAGGGCGTCAGCTCGTACTCGAAGGTCGAGTAGCCGTAGGGCCGGGTGCCGAGAAGCGTTCCGTTGATATACACGCTGCTGTTCATGTAGACGCCGTCGAATTCGATGAACACCCGCTTGCCGGCGAAATCCTGCGGAAGGGTGAAACTCTTGCGGTACCAGCCGATCCCACCGTCAAGATACCCGCCCCCGACCGTGCCGGGGGAATTCTGGTCGTAAGGGAGCTCGATGCTCCAGTCGTGCGGCAGGTTGAGAACCCGCCAGGAGGCGTCGCTGAAGTCTGCACTCTGCGCGCCGCTCACGTCGCCGAGGTTGAACTTCCAGCCGCTGTCGAAATTCACCCCCCGGTGGCCGTTGTAGACGTCGCTTACCGATTGCGCATTTAGGACCGCTGCCGAGGCGAGGGTCAGAAGAATAAGGAATACATTACCAGGTTTCATTGAGTCCTTTTCCGGGAAATTTCAGCTATAATCTTTATATAGGCGGTCCAATCCAGCCCGAACTTCAGGTACTCAAAATACACAATGCATTTCCCGCGCGGATGGTTTTCCTGAGGGCCGGAAGCGGGGGATAGGGGGAGGCCCTGATACGTCATTGCAGGCAATCATTTGCTAAAATGTCGGTAGTATGGCGGTCGGATTCCCGCTTCACGCGCGCCCCTGGGTTCGTTCGATGACCCGCCGAATCGCCGCCGCCACCTTGTCGGGGCGATCTTCCTGGACGAAGTGGGACGCATCGGCGAGAGCTTCGACTTCGCACTTCCCCAGATACCGTTGCCATCGCTCCATTGTCTTCACCGGAAAGCCGGGATCGTCCTTCGCTCCCCAGAGCAGTTGCGTCGGGACATCGGCGAGGCTTGCGAGCTTCGACTCAAGCCCGGCGAGCCACGGACGAGCCTTGCGGATCTGACGGGGAAAGACCCAGGTGGGTGTGCGCGACTTCGGCGTGGGAAACGGATCGACATAGGCCTTGCGCAGTTCGCTCGTGATCTTCTGTTTCATGGCGATCGAGTCCGGCAGCATCGTTTTTGCGAAATAGTTGCGCTGCGTTTGCAGCCAATATCCGAAGGGCCATCCGCCCATCACCAGGGAAAAGACCCTCATGAGCAGCGGAGACGGCCAGGCCCAGGTGTTCATGATGACGAGCCCGCTGATGTTCTTGCTGTCGTCGACCGCGTAGCCCATGCCGACGGGGCCGCCCCAGTCGTTGACCACGAGCACAAGGTTGCGCAGATTCAAATGCCGGACCATATCGGCCACGACCGCAGAGTGCTCCTTTGGCGTGAAGCCATAGCCCGAGGGCGCCCTGGACATGCCGAAACCGGGGTAGTCCGGAGCGATGAGGCGGCATTCACCGCGCAACTCCTTGATGACATCGCGGTACATGTACGACCAGGCAGGGTTTCCGTGCAGCAGGAGGACGACGGAGCCCTTTCCCTCGTCGAGATAGTGAACATAGCCGTCGGAAAGCGGCAGCCAATGATCTTCAAAGGGATATTCGGTGGAGTTCACCTCGAATGGACGTTTCACGGAGCCTCCTCGCCGGGTGCCCGGCCTTTAACCGATAGGGAATTTGATCTTGGCGGTTTCGCGGTATTGCAAGAGTCACGATTCTTTACCGGTGCCTAAAAGACGAACTGAAGAAGAGCCTGCGTGAAAAATAATATACCGATTTTCGGCCATATAGATCAAAATTGAGAGCAGGTGGCCTGTGGGCGGCCGTTTGTTTCGTGATGACCGGCAGAGGGGCATTGCCGCCGAAAGGATCTATAACCTCAAATCGACCCGGACAAAGCTGCCGAAGGGATACCTGCCAAATTGAAAACAAATGAAAATATCGGGTAAGAAGACCGACAGAAACGAATGTGCGAAAAATATTTGACACTACCAGAATGTGCGAAAAATATTTGACACCGCCCCCAATAATATAGCCTTTCCAATTTCATTATTATAAGAATCATAATCTTTACGCTCTTTGGCAATTTTTGCAAGATAAACGTGTACTATTCCGATTTCAGGATTTCCTTTAAGCGCCCTTTTAAAAAACTCATTTGCCCAAGCATATTTAAGTTGGTGCATATAAACTTTAGCCCTTTCAATGTGTGCGGGGATATATTCCGGGTTAATATATTCAACTTCCTTGAATGTCGCTATAGATTCCTCATATTGATTGTTTGCTGATTGAACCGTTCCAATGGCCATGAGCGAATCAATCGCCTTGTTTGGCAAATTTGCCGATTGATTGCTTGTATAAATAGGGTCGCTATAATTAACATGCTTTATAGTATTTGCTATTTCAAAGTAGGTATTTGCAATGCTATCCCTCCATTGGATACAATCAGCATTTCCATATTTTGCCGCTAATAGCCAGTAATAAATAGCGCTATCGCGATTACTGTCCTTGAGAGCATTCCCTGTTGCCAAACAGCTGTTTGCTGATTTATCCCTCCATTGGATACAATCAGCATTCCCATATTTTGCCGCTAATAGCCAGTAATAGTCGGCACTATCGCGATTTCTATCCTTGAGAGAATTTCCGGTGGCAAGCAAGCTATTTGCAACCCTTTCACTCCATTGGATACAATCGGCATTCCCATATTTTGCCGCTAATAGCCAGTAATAGTCGGCACTATCGCGATTACTGTCCTTGAGAGCATTCCCGGTGGTGAAATAGATGTTTGCAACCCTTTCTCTCCATTGGATACAATCGGCATTCCCATATTTTGCCGCTAATAGCCAATAATAGTCGGCACTATCGCGATTACAGTCCTTGAGAGCATTACCTGTTGCCAAGCAGCTGTTTGCTGATTTATCCCTCCATTGGATACAATCAGCATTCCCATATTTTGCCGCTAATAGCCAATAATAGTCGGCACTATCGCGATTACAGTCCTTGAGAGCATTACCTGTTGCCAAGCAGCTGTTTGCTGATTTATCCCTCCATTGGATACAATCAGCATTCCCATATTTTGCCGCTAATAGCCAATAATAGTCGGCACTATCGCGATTACAGTCCTTGAGAGCATTACCTGTTGCCAAGCAGCTGTTTGCTGATTTATCCCTCCATTGGATACAATCAGCATTCCCATATTTTG
>CAZYYB010000044.1:0-25908 GCA_964651515.1 uncultured Fibrobacteraceae bacterium | reverse complement strand
GAATCGAACCGAGATGGTGTTGCCACCGCTGGATTTTGAGTCCAGTGCGTCTACCGATTTCGCCACTTCGGCAATTAAAAGCGACAGTAGAAACTACATTTTCCGAGGGAGGTTTCGCAAGAGGATCCGGGAATGATGCGCCCGGGTATTTCCACCTGTTCCGTCCGGGCTGCGTCGCGGTCCCCTGAGCAAGTTACGGGGATCGCTATGCCTGTTCATCATCGCCGCTCTGCGCGAAATCGTCCTTGAAGGAATCTTCGCCGTTTTTCTCGTGGTACTCGTTCAAGCTCTTCAAGTGCCGGATGGTATCGCTTATGATGACTTCGGCATTTGCCTCGACGAAGTCGCATATCTCATCGGAGTCGGCGCTGGCGTTTTCCCGCATATATTCCACTATGGAAAGACCGGTGGACAACATGATGTTATGCACCAGATTTTCATCGTATAATTTGCAACGCTTATTTGCCATTGAGTATCCTTCCGACACCGCTAATAGTAGAATTCATTGTTCATGCTGCCGTAGCGTTTAAGTACTCCGCCACGGTAACCCCATCTTCACGGGGATTCAATACCTTTTCAATTTTATAACGCTTCCCATCGGGTTCTTTTATCCGCTGGGCGAGACACACCTCTACCGGCGCCGTCAGCCGTTTTCCATCCGCGGCAAAGAGCACGACGATATCCGGAACAAGAATGCCATCCCGGTTTATTCTCGTTACGATCCCTTTCTCTCCGGAGGCGAGAACCACAAAACTGCCGACCGGATAGATGCCGATCACCTTTACAAAATGTTCGGTAACCGCCTTGGGAAATTCCTTGTCCATCCCGTGGTAGACCGCCGAAAGAGCCTGCTGGGGCGTAAAAGCCCGGCCATAGGGCCGCTCCGAAGTAAGCGCATGGTAGACATCGACCGTTCCGGCAATGAGTGCGAAATAATCGACGCGATTTCCGGAAATACCGACCGGATACCCGCTGCCGTTCATTCGTTCGTGATGCTGTCCGATGATTTTTTTCACGCGATCGGAAATTGCCTTCTGGTTTTTTACAATTTCAACGCCGTATTCCGGGTGCCGTTTCACGATGCTGAATTCCGCGTCGCTTAACGTCCCCTGCTTCGCAAATATCTTTTCGGGCACCCAGCACATGCCGATATCATGGAGAAGCCCGCCAAGGGCGACCTCGAGCATCGTGTCGCCTTCATATCCCATGGCCCCGGCGAGGGCGGCGGCGAGTATCGCCACATTCACCGAATGGTCGATCAGGTACGTTTCATTTCCTTTAACCTGAGCCAGACTTACCAGCGCATCGGCGTTACGGAGGAGGCTCTCCGTGATTGCCGCCGCACTCTCATCGATCTCGGCATACGAAAAAACCTGGCCCAGGCGAACCGATTTGAATGCCTTTGCAACCGTTTGCGCTATTCGTTTATAGGTGAGTTTTGCCCCGGCAAGCTCCTCCTGAAACGGTACGGCGGAAGCTGTGAATTCGTTCATGATGCGTCGGCCCGCCCCCCTTTCCGTGGAGTTCCCACCCTGTGCACCTCTCCGCCCTGTTTTTCCGGGCCGAAATTATGCGACGGTACAGGTTAATTATAACCCGATTTAAGGGAAACGTCAACGGAAACGACGATGGTTAAGATCATTTGCAAAGAAACGCCGATCATGCGGCAATCCGGAGAGCCGCATATCCCGCGGCTTTTAGGCAGGATATCCTGCAACCGGCCGGTCATCCCGACCCGAAGCCGGTGATTGCCGTACCGGCGATTTCCTCTATCCGATCGGCCGGAATGGCGCCCTCGCGGAGGAGCTCTGCGGTGCCATCCCGGCCTATCTTCACCACCGTCGAGGGGGGTGATGCCGGCAAAGATCCGGCATCAATAAAAAAATCGATCTTTCCGGCGAAAATGGCGGAGATCCTCGCAGGATCGTTGGTATAGGCCTCGCCGCTTATATTTGCGCTGGTGGAATAAAGCGGAGCTTCCAGAAAGGGAAAGATAGCGTCGATGAACGGGTGCCGCGCGACGCGGATGGCGACCGAGGCCGCTTCGTGCCGAAGAGGCAGTACCAGGGTCAGTCGACCCGGCCAGAATGCCGCCGCCAGCGCCTCGGCGGCGGGAGGAACGATGAGGGGGATCCTCGAAAAAAAAGCCCGGTCCGGCGCAATCAGAATCAGGTCGTTATCCGGCGCGCGCCGTTTGGCCCGGAAGATGCGTTCTTTCACGCCCGGGACGGCGGATGATCCGCCTATCCCATATATGGTCTCGGTGGGATAAACAAAAACCGCGCCCCTCCCGATACAGTCGGCAATGACTCTCAGGCGCCCGGAAGGCAGGGATCCGGCATGTTCTTTAAGCAGGTCTTCCAGAAGGAAATGTTCAGTCGGCGTCATCCTCGAATCGATTTCGATATTCCCGGATTTTTTCTCGTACCGCCGGGTCGCAGCTTCCGAGAATTTCAACGGCAAGGAGAGCCGCATTCACGGCGTTGCCGATACCCACGCAGGCTACCGGGATGCCCGAGGGCATCTGTACAATTGAAAGCAGGGCGTCCCGGCCGTTCAAGGGACCACCCTCCGCCGGAACGCCGATGACCGGCAGGGTCGTCATGCTGGCGATAACGCCGGGCAGATGCGCCGCCAGCCCGGCAATGGCAATGATCGTTGAAAATCCGGATGATTCGGCGTTGCGGGCGAATTTCCTTATTTTATTGGGCGTTCGATGTGCCGAAACGATAAATGTTTCGAAGGAAATCCCGAAGTCGGTCAGGGTGTTCTCCGCCTTATCCGCGAGGGGCCTGTCGGATTTCGACCCGAGAACGATAGCTATTTTTCCCGCCATAAGACCCTCCCATCAGCCGGCCGAAGCGTTCAAAGTTGCCGTGCGCGTTTAAGCCGCAGCAGTCCCTTCGCACCAATGTCCTTGCGAAATGTTTTCCCTTTGAACTCTATTTCCGCGACGCCCTCATAAGCGAAGCTGATGGCATCAGCGAGCGTTTCGGCCCAGGCGCTGACGCTCACCACCCGCCCGCCGTTGGTAATAAAACGGCCCTCGTTATCCAGACACGTTCCGCTATGGTACACATCGCGGTTGGGCTTCGCATGCTCGGCCTCATCGATGCCCTCGATAGGCTTGCCTCGCTCAAATGCTCCGGGGTACCCTTTTGAAGCAAGAACGACATTCACGCAGAAACCGGGTTTCACCGTCCAGGAAATGTTGTCGAGCCTGCCGACCGCGCACGCCTTGAAGACATCGTACCAATCGCATTCGACCAGCGGAAGAACCGACTGGGTCTCCGGGTCGCCGAAACGGCAGTTGAATTCGACGACCTTCGGCCCTTCGGCAGTCGCCATGATACCGCAATAGAGCAGGCCGCGATAGGTCGACTTCTCCTCCTTCATGGCGGCGAGGGTCGGGACGACGATTTCGGACTCGATCTGCTTCAGCATGCTCTTATCGACCATGGGAGTCGGCGCATAAGCGCCCATCCCCCCCGTATTGGGCCCCTGGTCATTATCGAAGATCGCCTTATGATCCTGGGCAACGGGAAGAACCTTGTAATTATTTCCATCGGTCAATATGAAGACCGATGCCTCCTCCCCGTTCATTTTTTCTTCGATGACGACCTGCGCTCCCGCCTCGCCGAAGCTCCGCCGGTCGAATATTTCATCGATCGCCTCATGCGCCGCCTCCAGGGTGTCGCAGACGATGGCGCCTTTGCCGGCCGCAAGCCCGCTCACCTTGACCACGATCGGCGCACCCTTTTCTTCAAGGTAAGCGAGTGCCGTCTCCTTGGTTGAGAAGACCTCAAAGTCGGCAGTGGGGATGGCGTATTTTTTCATCAGGGTTTTTGCAAAAACCTTACTCCCTTCGATCCGGGCGGCCGCCCTCGAAGGCCCAAAAACGCAGAGGCCGCGCTTCTTGAAAATATCGGTAATGCCCTCGACGAGGGGCGTTTCCGGACCGACGAGCGTCAGGTCGATCTCATTTTCTTCGGCCCAGGAGGCGAGATCTTCCCAGGTATCTATTTTTTTATCGATTATGGTGCACCCGTCCCGCTCCATGCCGGGATTTCCGGGATAAGCGTAGATGCAGAGCGGTCGGTCGGAGCGCAGCAATGCCTTGAGCAGCGCATGCTCGCGACCTCCACTGCCGACAATCAGCACGGTATTCAAAAAATCCACGACGACCTCCCCGGCTCGGACCATAACCGTAATACTACAAAATAGCACGTGTAACGGTTTTCCGCAACAGGGATCGGTCGCTCCCCGGCCTTCGGCGGTTACCGCTCGTCAGGATGGCACCATGAAACTCAAATTGGTTTTCAAAAGCTCCCGCGCAGCCGGAAAACTGAGAAGCGAAAGGGCCTCTTCCGCCGGGCAGAATCTCGGCTCGCGTCCCTCTTCACCCCGGCCGGTCACCAAATCGAAGCGGACCAGGAAATAAGCCACCCGGTACTCTTTCCCGCCTGCCGTAAACACCTCCACCCCTGCCGGGCGGACGATGCTTCCGGTGACGCCCGCCTCCTCCGCAAGTTCCCGGATGCCGGCTTCCGGGGCCGTCTCCCCGGGATCGATATGACCCTTGGGAAAGATCCAGTGCGAGGGGTCCTTTTTTGCCTTGACAATAAGAATGGACGGTCCGGATTCGCTGGACTTGAAAACAATTGCGCCTGCTTGCTCAATAACAGTCATTTCTTTCCGGGCCTTTCTTACGGGTTACCTTATACCACTATAAAACCTTCAGGATTTGTTCCATCTTTTGCATTTTTTTTGATAATGGCCCCTGAAGACACCGGCGATGCTCAGTTAAAATGGTCTATGTCCACACCGAGGGGGCAGCGAAATACCGGCCGCTTCGGCCGGGATGAAGCGAGGGGGAGACCTCCCCCCTTAGCTTTTTTTCTTGGGTGACCCGGCTCGGCCATCCTAAATCAGGAAAAACCAGCAATCACCTCGATTTTTTCGAATATTTTTCTAAACGTCCCGCTCACATTCCTGAGCTCCGACTCCTTATTCCTTATTCTCCAGAGCCTTTCGAACTCCGCCAGCAACGCCCTTCCCTCCTCAAGCAGCCGTTCTCTGCTCCCGTATATTTCAGGACATGCCGTTTGCCGGAATTCGTGCCTTTTCTTGAAAGCGAGCAGACCGAGGGTCCATGCAACCGCGCGGCTGCCGCAGATGAATTCGTCGAGGTCCTGTTTTTCCCCCGCAAAGGCGCCGTTCCCACGCATGGCAACCAGTTCAGCGGAAATCGCCGTCGCCCGACTGTACCGCGCTGCGCAGTCGGCGCCATCGAGCGCCTCGACCTCCGCTTCACGGTTCCACAACCCCTCCACACCATACGCCCAGGCGTACAGATTGCCGAAATGGTAGAAGCAGAGGCTCCCGAGTTCGCGGAGCAGCGAAGCCGGCCGACCGGAGCCGTCGTGCCATTCGACCAGCGAGATCGCCGCATCGAATGCCGTATCGGTCGGCAGGGACGACGCGTTCCACGACAAGGCCGCGCCGAGCGCCATTCCATGGTACGAACCGGCCAGAAAATTGACGTGGCCGCAATCCCCCCAGTCGGTGGTGAGCACCCCCTCGGCACGGTACTCCCTGCCATAGCGCACCATTTTCCGGATATTTACCGACGCGACATCGAGGTCGCCGGCGAACCGGCTCCACCACTGTACGCCCGGACAGAGGTACTGCCGCACCCCGTTTTCGGCGAAGGTTCGTGCCGCCTCATCGGTAACGTCGGCGCCATAACCCCAGTTGAGAAAAACCACCTCTTCCGGAAGCTCCCGCAATGCTTCCGGGTGGTTGCGTACGATGTCGCCCCACATCATCGGCACCTTCCCGTGCTCGCGCACGACCCCGATGATCTTCTTCACAAAATCGGTATAGAGCCGTCCCTTCCCGACCCTGGCGGCAAGCCTTCGGTTTTTTCCCGTCCCCAGATCAAACGTTTCATCGCAGCAGATATTGCAGTAGCGTGAGCCGAAGAGCGGCAGGTACTCATCGAGCATGCCCTTTATCAGAAGAAAACTTTCGGGATTCGAAACATCGATGGTGTGATGCGCCATGCGGTCCCACAGGTTAAGCGGACCGGGATCGGCTTCGAGCTCGCAAAGGTGCGCGAAACGCCTGATCCTGAGCAGTTCGTACAGGTGGCCGAAGGTGGCGATCGACGGCACGAGGTCGATGAAATGCATCCAGCACCAGCCGTCGAGTTCGCGGATCTCCCCGTGCGTCAGGGGGTCCTTGTCGTACCATAAATCCGGCACCGTTTTAAAGGCGAAGGAGTGCTCAACGTAGAGCTGGAGCTGGTTGATCTTATACGATGACAGCTTCGCGACGAGCGATTGAAGCGTGGCGAGGGTCGGTACCTTGCCGCGGGTGACATCATGATAGAACCCGCGGTGGGCGAAATCAGGAGAATCGGCAATGTCACCGCAGGGCAGGCTCGATCCATGCCGCCCAATCATCTGCCGCAGGGTTGCCAGGCCGTAGAATACCCCGGCGGGGCCGTCTCCCCGGATGCGGATACCCTCGGGGGATATCGAAAGAGCATACGACTCCGCCGTTGAGGCGCGGTCCGAGACCGTGAGAAAGATGCCGCCTTGAGCCGGAGCATCCGCCTCACTATACGGCAGTTCCCTGCCGATGGCCTCGCGAATCGCCCCGATAAGCTTATTCGCCGCAAAAACGATCCGTTCATCGTGGAAGGCGGCGCCGATGCGGGCCAGGTCGGCGAGATTGAAGACCCCTTCGCGGGTCGTGAAACTTTTGACTTCGGGGATAAGGATCATGAAAGTGCTCTTTCGGATCGCCCATAAAAAAAGGCCGGAAGGGTATCCCGGCCTTTTTTTATTCCCGGCGGCATGCCGTTATCAGGATGACGACGTAATGCCGAACTCGTTGAGCAGCTTGTCCGCCAGTTTATCGACGAATTCATCGGAGTTATAATAGCCGCTTTGAATTTTTCCCTTAACCTCCGCTACCTTCTCGGTCCGCACATCCGGCTGCGCCGACACCGCCGCAGAGATAGTTGCCGCCTGGCCGTTCGTTGCACTCAGCTGCTCGCCGTCGGCTGAAATTTCGGATTTATCGGTGTTCGATACCTTGGTTTTGGTATCTTTATCCGTTTTCTTCGCGCTTTCGATTTTGCGCATCTCGGCATTTATCGGCTGGATGATGGAATCTATTCTCATAGTAAGACGACCGCCTTTCATTCCCTATCTCTTGTATCGGCGATTTCCGGCGAAACTTTAGCGCTGATTGCACCTCCGCCGGTCACCCTTAATTATAAATTCAACGCCTAAGGTTTTCCAATGATTCGAGCGGCCGGCAGTTTGAGCGCAAAAAGGATCGCCGCACCGACCAGGCCGGCCAGCATGATGATCACCGGCTCGATAATGAGGGATGCCGCGGTTAAACTCGTTTCGATCTCCTCCTGATAAAACTCCGCGATTTTCCGGCAGAGGTCGGCATCGCTGTGCCTGGTCTGGGCATCGGCCAGGAAATTAGAAGCAAGCTCCGAGTATGGTGATGTTTTGCGCAGCCCCGCCGCAAAGCCGGCAATCGTCTCCGGTCCGCCGAGGGGCATTATCGACAGCAGTTTTCGATGCAGCGGCGTTCCCTTGATCGTCTCGGCGGCGATCGGGAGCGCCTCGCGGAGAGCGATGCCCCCGGCAAGGAGCGATGCGAGTGCCAGGGTGAACCGTCGCAGCCACTCCTTGCGGGCAAGATCGCACAGCAGCGGAACCGTTTCGAGGAGGTTGCTGATCGGCCGGAGCATGTTGTTCAGGTACCATGCGAGCGTCGCCGGTACCAGGAGTGCCGCCAGGAGCGCGATCTCCACCTGCGGATGCGAGACCACCCACGCCACCGACACATACATCAGCCGCGATACCGGGGGAAGAGCAGCGGTGACGACGGTGATCCTGCCCAGCATCGGCGGCACGAAATAAGCGAGCATGGCGAAGATTATGCCGAGGCTCCCGACGGCAATGAGCGCCGGGTATTTCACCGTCCGTATGACCCGGTCGCGAAACCCTTCGTTTTTTTCGTAGTAATCGGCCAGGTGACCGAGCAGTCCGGCAAAGGTCCCGGATGAAGCCTCGTAGAGCTTCATGACGCCGCAGAAGAGCGGGCCGAATGAGGATCGATGCTTCAGAAAGGTCTCGCCGACCGGGACGCCCTTCTGAAGGTCGGCGGCAACGATCGGCAGCACCGCGGCGATCCGTCGGTCATGCGTCTGTTTTGCAATCGTTTCAAGCGATCGGGGAAGCGCCCACCCGGCAGCGAGCATGGGCGCAAGATCGTGCGCGAAGCGCGCAAGTTCGGCGCCGCTGGGCGTGCGGGGGCTGAAGAGGCTCACCACGGGAGCACCTAGCCGTTGACCATTTCGCGCAGCTTCTGATATCCCAGATGCATCGTGAGATGGTCCAGGAGAACCACCGCCGCATAGCTCTCCGCTACCGGCCAGATCCGCGCCACGATCGTCGGGTCGCGACGGGTTATGGCCGCCAGTTCCGTATTTTGAAGCGTATATTTGTCGATGGTCGTCTGCCGGCGATCGATGGTCGGCGTTCCCTTGACAGCGAGGCGGACCACGATGTCCTGCCCGCTCGACAGCCCGCCGGTAATGCCGCCCGCATTGTTGGAATCGAAAACGACCGTTCCCCCTTCGATGTGCATCCGATCGTTGCTCTGGTAGCCGGTCATGTCCTTGACGCCGAAACCGGCGCCGACCTCGACCCCCTTGACCGCCCCGATGCCGAGCATGCGGCCGAATTCGGCATCGAGCTTATCGAAAACCGGTTCACCCAGCCCGACGGGGACGCCGGTGGCGCGGACCTCGACGATGCCCGCGGCGGAATCGCCTCCGGCGGAGATCCGGTTGACGGCATCATGCATGGCCTGCGCGGCCGCAAGGTCGGGACAATTGACCACCGGGTGAACGCCGAACCGCTCCCGGATCTCGTCGGGCTTGAGGTGCACCGCCTTGTCCCGGATGGCGTCGATCTCCCGCTCGATCTCCGCAAAGATGCGCATTTTTTCGAGGAACCGCATTTTCATGGTGACGCGGCCGCCGGCATAGATCTCCTGGTAGAACGGATCGGCGGCGAGGCGCATTTTCTTATAGGCCTCGGTTGCGCTCCGGATAGCGGACGAACCCATGTCCGGGCAGCGCACCCCGGCGAGTTCTTTGACATAGCCGAAGACTTCGATGCCGATCCGCCTGAGCGCCTGCCGCGCCACATAACCTGCCGCGACGATCGTGGCGGTATAGCGGCCGCTGAAGATGCCGGCACCGATCGCATCGTCGTCGGGCCCGTATTTCATGAACGAGGCATAGGAGGCATGGCC
Organism: uncultured Fibrobacteraceae bacterium; assembly: GCA_964651515.1. GTDB lineage: Bacteria > Fibrobacterota > Chitinivibrionia > Chitinivibrionales > Chitinispirillaceae > BOG-1184. The sequence continues at coordinate 16,554 of CAZYYB010000044.1, read as the reverse complement.
GGGGCGGGGGGTCCGGTTGGTATCCTGGTACTGCTTGATATGGATGAAGTGACGATCGAGATTGGGGATGAGGATCGTGATCGGCGTACCGTTGGTATGATTTTCATTCCCCGAGCCTTCGATGGTTTCGGCGGCGTTGAGTCCGGTATAGAATACCGGCAGATCGGGTTCCTTGCGCGGCGACGAGAGCTCATCCGCCCCGGGTTTGCGAAGCAGCAGGTCGGCATACAGATCGGCCTCCGAAAGCAACATGCCCGGAGGCGCTCCCTGCACCACGGTGGTTAACCCCTCCTGGTAGGAACCTCCCGCCACCGAAACCTGAAACAGTTTCCCGAGATGACATCCAAACATGACCGCCCGCTCCATTGTTAAGGTACCCGCGGCTGCGGCCGCGACTCTGAAAGATAAACCATAGCGACCCCGCCGAGCACCTGTTTGCCGCTTCGCGGAGCCCGGTCTCCGGCAAACCATGTATTTTCACCGGTTTCACCACGGGAGCCCCATGGCGTTTGCCGATATCATCGGACTGATGGCTGGATTCTGTACCACCACGTCGTTTCTACCCCAGATCGTCCGTATCCTGCGGACAAAATCCGCCGGCGACGTGTCGCTCTTCATGATCTTCATCACGCTCTTCGGCAACTCCCTCTGGTTCGTTTACGGGCTGGTTACCCTGAAGCAGCCGATCATCATTGCAAACGGCGTCACCGTCGTTCTCGTCCTGATACTCCTCATCTGCAAAATCCGGTACCGCGGTGCGTGCAGCTCCCGCGAGGCCGGTGAACACCGATCCCCGCACCTTCCATGAACGGTCCGCTCTTCGGCAGCCTGCTCGCCTGCGGCGCTTCGCTTTTCTGGACCATATCGCCGATCTGTTTCGCCGCCGCCGGCCGGAGGATCGGCTCCTTCAACGTTAATCTCCTCCGCCTGATCGGCGCTTCGGCGATCCTTGCCGTCATCGCGTGGCTTCACTCCCTTCAGACGGGCGGCGCCCTGCTCAGGCTGCCCGGAACCGGACTTCTCTGGCTCGCCCTTTCCGGAGTTGCCGGACTTGCGGTCGGAGACGCCTTTTATCTCAAGGCGCTTACCATGATCGGCGCCCGCCGCACCACCCAGATGCTGACCCTTGCTCCCGCAGTCTCGCTGGTTCTGGCATGGGTGCTGCTCGGCGAGCGACTCGGCACCCCTACGCTCCTGGGCATCGGACTGATCCTCAGCGGACTCGCCTGGAGCACCGGTCACGAAATGCGGTGCAACAGGGCTCCGAGTGTCGAACCCGGCACCGTCTCGCCCAAAGGGATAGTCATTGCCGCCATTGCCACGATCTTTCACGGGAGCGGGGCCGTCATGTCGCGCCAGGCCTTTTTGGCGGCACCGGGCATGGACCCGGTTTCGGCCGCCCTTGCCCGGGTCACCTCCGCGGCGGTGGTGCTCGCTCTCGCCGCCTGCGTTACCGGCAGGGCCCGCGAAGCGAAAAAGGGGCTCTTTGCCGGGGGCGCCGGGAAGGCACTCCTCCTCGGTACGCTGGCGGGTCCGGTCATCGGCATGATCTTCTATATCGGCGCCTTCAAACACGCCCCGGCCGGCGTGGTTTCCACACTCTCCAGCATGTCGCCCCTCCTCATCATCCCGGTCGTCGCACTCCGCTACCGGACCCGCCCTCCCCGCGAGGCCGTCCTGGGCGCCGTCGTCTCGGTGGCGGGAGTCGCGGTGATGGCACTGGGGCGTTAGCCGCCCGCCGGCGACGAGCCGATTTTTGCTCCCTGCGCGCCCGCGTCGCATGTTAATTTTGTTAAGTGCGGCAACCGGCGGTCGGCACACCCGAATTTGCCACTGTCTAATTCATCGCGACGCGTCATACTCGGTATAAAGGAGCCCCATGGATCCGGTACGGCTTTTGTGCGACATCAGCGAATTGAACTGGATATTCTCCGGAAGCGATACGATCGATGCCTTCCTCGGACGCGTGGTTCACATGGTGGCCAACCACATGGAAGCCCAGGTATGTTCCATCTATATGCACGACGACGCGTCGGGCGACCTGGTACTCCGGGCGACCTTCGGCCTGAGCGCCGATGCGGTCGGCAAGGTCCGGCTCGCCCGGGGTGAGGGTTTGACCGGCCTTTCGGTGGAGGAGGGACGCCCGGTCAACGAGCCACATGCAAGCCGCCATCCGAGCTACCGTTTTTTCGACGGGACCGATGAGGAGAAGTATGACGCATTCCTCGCCGTACCCATCAGTCGCGGCATTTATCGGATCGGCGCTCTCACGATTCAGCGCAGCGCCTCCCAGCCCTTCCGTGACCAGGACCGCGCAGTCATGCAGGCGATCTCCTCCCAGCTCGCCAATATTATCGAGAACGCCCGGCTTCTCCAGTTGAAGGGAGCCGCCGGTTCGCCCGGCGGACCATCGACTCCGGAGCCTGCCCGGGCGGTGGCCCGTGAGGGCTCCGACCTGGTTGCACCGATCATCAAGGGACGGGGAGTATCGGGCGGAACGGCCCACGGCAAGGTGCTGATTCTCGATAAAGCACGGCTGTTCGAACGTTACGGGCCCAACCGGCAGTACCCTCCCTTCGCACCGAAAGATCTCACCCTTGCCGTCGGCGCCACCGAAGCGCAGCTCCGGACGCTCCAGCACCGGGTGGAGCGGAAACTGTCGGATGCCGCATCGCTCATCTTCTCGGCGCACCTGCTCATGCTGAAGGACAGTAATTTCACCGGGCGCATGCTCGATCTCGTCGCCGGCGGCGTCAACCCTCCCGAGGCGGTCATGACGGTCGGCCGGGAGTATGCCGGGTTCTTCACGGAACAGGGGAACCCCTACCTGCGGGAAAAGGCGGACGACGTGCGCGACCTGGTGATCCGCATTATGGCGAACCTCCTGCCCGAGGTCGCCTCGCACGAGTATCGCGGCAGGGTCGCGGTCGCGGCCGACCTTTACCCATCCGATATCCTCATGCTGTCGGCCGAAGAGGTCGCGGGGATCATCCTGATCGCGGGCGGAGCGGCGTCGCATATGTCGATACTGGCCCGTTCCCTCAAAATCCCGCTCATCATAGCGGACGTTCCCGCCCTCCTGCAAATCGAGGACGGGACCGTCGCACTCCTGGACGCGGACCACGGTACCATTTTCGTGAACCCGTCGCAGGCGACCATCGAGCAGTTCGAAAAGGCGGCCCGCGATCGCGAAACGGTCGCCGGGCACAGCGCACCCATGACCCCGCGGACCTCGACCGCCGACGGCGTCAGGGTTGCGCTCTACTCCAATATCAATCTCCTGAGCGACACGGTGACGCTCAAATCGCTCGTGTACGACGGCATCGGCCTGTACCGGACGGAGTTTCCCTTCCTCGTGCGCAGCACCTTCCCGACCGAGGAGGAGCAGTATGCGATCTATGTTAAGCTTATCGACAACGTCTCCCCGGGAACCGACATCACCTTCCGCTCGCTCGATATCGGCGGCGACAAGGTGCTCCCCTACTACGGCGATCTGCATGAAAAAAACCCCTTCCTCGGCATCCGCTCGATCCGCTTTTCACTTCAGAACCGCGATCTTTTCAAGGAGCAGATCAGGGCGATCCTGCGCGCGGGAAGCGGTTCGAAGATCAGCATTCTCTTCCCCATGATCTCCTCGAAGGAGGAGCTCACGGCGTCCCGGCTCGTGGTGGCGGAGTGCATCGATGAGCTTTCAGTCAAGCGTATCCCGCATAACGACGAACCGCGGATCGGGGTCATGATCGAGATCCCCTCGGTGCTCGAAATAATGGATGACCTCATGGATTTCGCGGATTTCTTTTCGATCGGCAGCAACGACTTTATCCAGTACATGCTCGCGGTCGACCGGACAAACGAAAGGGTCGCGGCCATGTACTGCGCGCATCACCCCGCGGTCCTGCGCGGCATAAGGCGGATCGTCGCTGCCGCCTCCGCGGCGGGCCGGGAGGTGAGCGTCTGCGGCGAAATGGCGCACGCGCCCCGCTACCTCCCCTTCCTCATCGGCGTCGGCATCAGGGCGCTGAGCGTGGACCCGCAGTTCCTGCCGCTTATACAGGCGGCCATCGCCACGATCGATTCCCGGCAGGCGGGGGAGCTGGCCGGGAGGATGCTGGAAGCGTCGACACAGGACGAGGTGGAATGGTTGATGGATGGGGTTTGATACGGTACCGTGGAAGATGCTCCGGCTGATGTCACGCTTCCGCCGGCGAGCGGCGTCATGCTACATCCCGACCGCTTCCTTCCACCTTTCCTTAACATACGCAATAGCTTCGGTCCTCGACGTCAGTTTTTCGTCCAGCTGCAAATCGTACACCTCCCGCAGGATCGCGCCGAAGAGCGGGCCCGCCCGGAGTCCGAGGGCGAGGAGGTCGGTGCCGCGGAGAAGCGGCGGGGGCTTGATGGTTTCCCGTGCGAACGCCGCGAGCCGGTCCTTCACGAAATAGAAGTTGTCGAGATTCCCGTGGCTCGCCAGGCAGTCGACCCGGTGGAGTGCGAGTTCGTCGCCGATCGTCGGCCGGGAGAGGAGTTTCTTCAGGGTTGCGAGGCGCATCTCCGCCACGTTCATGAAATTCATGTGGTTCTCGATGCAGGCGGCGACCGCATCGATCAGGTCGTTTGGCGCGCGGAGTCTTTTCAGGACCAGGCGGGCCAGTTCGGCGCCGACCTTGTCGTGGTTGTTGAAACGGATGCGGTCGAGCCGCCGCATGGTCGCCTTTTTCCCGACATCGTGCAGGAGAACGCTCCAGCCGAGGACCGAGGAGACCGGCGACGGGGCGACGGGGTCGTTCAGGAGCGAGAGCGCCTTGACAGTGTGAAGGAAGACATCGCCCTCGGGATGGAATTCGGGCGGCTGCTCGATGCCGACCAGGTCGGCCACCTCGGGGAGGGTTTGCCGGAGCAGGCCGGAGTCGAGAAGCAGCCCGAAGGCGCGGTCGGGATGGGGCTGACGCAGCATGCGGTCGAGTTCGGCGAAGATCCTCTCGGCCGAGACGGAGCCGATGCCGGCCGCCCCGGAAAACATCGCGTTCCAGGTGGCGGATTCGATCGTAAAGTCGAGCCGCGCCGCAAAGCGCACCGCCCGCAGGAGGCGCAGATAGTCCTCCCTGAAACGCTGTTCCGGGTCGCCGATAGCCCGGACGATTTTTAATTGCAGATCCGCCTCGCCGGCAACGAAGTCGATGACCCTGTCGGCGAGCGGATCGTAAAACATGCCGTTGATGGTAAAATCCCGGCGCAGCGCGTCTTCTCGTGCATCAGTAAATGCCACTTCGGCGGGATGCCTGCCGTCGGCAATGCCGATATCGGCGCGGAAGGTCGCGACTTCGAAGGGGATCCCCCGGTGCACCACCACGACCACGCCGAACCGGGCGCCCACCGCGATGGTCGAGGGAAAGAGCTCCATCACCCTCCCCGGCGCGGCGCTCGTGGCGATATCGATATCCGCGCTTTCGGCATGCCCGAGCAGCCGGTCGCGAACGTAACCTCCTGCAAAGAGTGCGTCGTACCCGTGCTGTACAAGGCGGGAAACGACCTCCCCGGCTGCGATCCTCTTCTCCCCGAAATTTGCGTTGTTCATGACCGCGGCACCGCTCCCGGATTGCTGAAATTGGTCACCGGAAAATATATCGCCCCGGCCGGGTTCCGAAGGCCCGCCTTCCGCCGCGGCGACGGGTGGGTAAAATAGCTATTGACCGTCGCATCCGATAAAAATCATCTTTAGAGTTCCGGCCAGGCCTCTCTCCTGCAAATGCATCCCGCCGAAGGGAGCGCCGGAGCCCGCGGAGGAAGTACGCTATGCCTGTTCAACCCGATGGGACACCTATGCGAAGCTTCGTACCCTTCCTTACCGCCGTATCGCTGGGAGCGGCACTCCTCTTCGCGACATCCTGCGGCGTCTCCACCTACGAGCGCTCCGGCGACGGCGCCTATATGCGGGCGCAGAGGCTCCGCGGCGACGAGAAGGAGTTCGCCCAGAAACAGGCCTATCAATTATACCTTCTCGCCATTAAATATCATCCGGATAATATCGGCTACCGTCTGCGCAGCCGCTTCGTCGAAATGTCAATCGCCCGCGCCCGGATGATCCTCTCGACGGATGGCCTGTTCGCCGATGCGCTCCCGTTCTTCATCGAGGATATCGACAACTATTGTACCCCGGCAATGCCGGCGTATGTCAAACAGGGGTATGCGCTTTTCCTGGTACAGATGGCCGACTCTTTTTCGATGCGGGACCGCTACCTCGAAAGCCTGCGCTATCTCGACAAGGCGATCACCGGTGCGACCGATCGCGGGGCCATCGGCCGCCATCGCGACAGCACGCTCGCGGCCGCGGTGAAGGAAAATTTCGACCGGGCGTTGCGTGAATTTACCCGCGGTAGTGCGGGCGGCGACGGCGACGCGCTGGTGCGCGCGGAATACTACGTACGGGCGGCGCTGGTATTCGACTCCTCCTTTGGCGCGGCGAAGCGGCTGCTCAGCGATTGCCGGAAGAAAACAATCGGCATCTGTTGCGACTACCGGAGGGCCCTCGACTCGCTGCCCGATACCCTGCTGTTCCGGAGGGTGGAGAAGAACACCCTCTACCTCGCGGTCCCCTCGCTCAAGGTGAACGACGTCGCCTCGCTCACGGTCCTCGTGTCCAACTACTCGAACGGCGCGATCGCCCTGAAAGCGGGCAATTTCTTTCTGGTCAACAGTTCGGGAACGCGGTATCGGGCCTTCGAGGCGGACAGCGTGATCGTTTACCTCGATCAGTACCGGAAGGCGAGCTTCCCGCTCCGCTTTCCCCGGCCGACCGGAGCCATCGCCCGTCTCGTCTTCGAAAACGGAACCCACTCTACCGAAAAGGATTTTTTCTAGGCCTTGCCTGAATTTTTCTTCCTGAATCGCACGATGTTCTTCTGCGGGGCGGCGCGCGCGGGCTTTGTCCCGGCCCGGGGTTCCTTCGCGGGATTTTCCGGGCCGGGTTCGGCGAGCGGCTTCCGCACGGCTTCGCCGCCGGCGGCGAGCTGCACCTTGAGGATGCGGAACTCCTTCGTGCGTTCCGGATTCTGGAAGCGGCCCCTGACCACATGCGGGGGTTGCAGCTTCAGGACCTGCTGGGAGGGCGGAAAGGTGACGAGGCTCACGAAATGCATCCAGAGCCACTTGCCCGATGCGGCCGTCTCGTCATCGGGCATATAGCCGGAGCAGACGCCGTACCCCTGGAACATCCATCCCTCCTCGTCGGCGAGGATTTTGCCTTCGGGAAGCTCCCGGCCGAGCAGGCAGAAGAGGTCGCCGTCGAAGGGAAATTCGGTGATCGCGTCCGGCGTAACGTAGCGCGAGGCGTAGTCGAGGATGTCCTGCCTGGAAAGCGTCATGCGGAGCTCCTTTTAAAGTGCCTCTAATATACTAAATTGCGAACGGCGAAGCTTCCGGCAGCGGGAAGAGGCGGCAAGACCTCTTCGACCGAAAATTTTCCGCGCAAAAGCAGGTCATTTCTCATCCAAGCTCGCGAACCGAATACCGTTCCCGAACTGTGGTCTGTAAATAAAATTCACGTTCCTTAAAAGAGGGCGTTGCGGAAGTGTGAGAGCGTCTGCCGAAGGCAGACATCGCCGAGCACTTCCGCTGGGGGGGGGGCGTCGGAGACGCGGCTTTGCGCGGCTCCGACCAGGGGAACCACCGTAAGGCGGTTCCCCCACCAACAGCACTACTTATTTGTCGCTATCCTTGAAATCGTACGTAATCAGGAACGAATCGTCCTCGCGCCTGGTCGTCACCTTGAATCCGGAGTTGTAAAAGATGGACATCATGAGGTGATTCTTCGCGAGCACGCGCGCCTCGAAACCGAGGATCCCGCTCTTCCGCGCGATATCCGTGAGAATATCGAGCAGCTCGGTGCCGATGCCCTTCGCCTGCCAGTCGTCGCGGACCACGAAGGAAATTTCCGCCCGCTTCGTCGCCGGATTCTTGAAGAAATGCGCCACGCCGACGATCTGTTCGCCGCCGAGGTCATTGATGAACGCGGCTATCGACATGTCCTTCGAGAAGTCGATGGCCGTGAATTCCTGGATGAACTTGAGCGGGAACGATTTGATGTTCTCGAAGAAACGGAAGGCGAGCGACTGCTCGGAGAGCGCATAGAACATGTCGCGCAGGGCCTTGTCGTCGCTGGGCTTGATCGGCCTGACAAAAAGCTCGGTCCCGTCATTCAGTATCCGCTTCGTTTCGTACTCGCGCGGGTAGGCCATGCCGGCAGCCGGCAGCTCCTTCTGATGCGCAAGGATATACTTCCTGTTCTTCGCCTCTTTGAGGATATCGTTGCGGAAGTCCGGGTGCGCGATCTCGGCCAGGGCCAGAACGCGTTCGCGAATGGTCTTGCCGAAGAGGTCGGCAATGCCGTACTCGGTGACCACATAGTGAACATCGGCGCGGCTGAGCACGACGCCGGCGCCTTCGGTGAGCTTCGCCACGATGCGCGAAATCTTCCCATCCTTCGTGGTCGAGGGCAGCGCAACGATCGCCTTGCCTTCGCGCGAACGGGAGGCGCCGCGGTTGAAATCGACCTGGCCGCCCACCCCGCTGTGGAGGTTGAACCCGATGGAGTCGGAGCACACCTGGCCGGTCATGTCGACCTCGATGGCGACATTGACGGCGACCATCTTCGCATGCTGGCTGATCACGGCCGGATCGTTGACATAATCCGAGGTGCGGAACTCGAAGAGCGGGTTCTCGTGAATGTAGTCGTAGAGCTTGCGCGTCCCCATGCAGAACGAGGAGATGATCTTCCCCCGGTTGATGGTCTTGCGGCTCCCGTTGATCACGCCCGACTCGATGAGCGGGATGACGGCGTCGTCGAACATCTCGGTGTGGATGCCGAGATCGCGCTTGCCGTCGAGGTAGCGCAGGACCGCCTGCGGAATCGTGCCGATGCCCACTTCGAGCGTCGAGCCGTCCTCGATGAGCGAGGCCACGTTGCGGGCGATCGCCTCCACCACCGGATCGTCTCCCGCCGGCACGACCTCCAGAATGCTGCGGTTGCTCAGCACCACCGCATCGATCTTCTCGATGGGAATGAAGGAGTCGCCGAAGGTGCGCGGCATCTTTTCATTGACCTCGGCGATGATCGTCAGGCTGTTCTCCACTGCGGCCTTGACGATGTCGACCGATATGCCGAGGCTCAGATTGCCGTTACGGTCGGGCGGTGAGGTCTGGATGAGGCAGACGTCGATCGGCAGCTTCCCGGTCTTGAAGAGCGAGGGGATGTCGGACATGAAAATGGGGATATAATCCGCCCGGCCCTCGGCGGCCGCCTCGCGGACATCGCCGGAAAGGAAGAAGCTGTAGGTACGGAATTTTTTCGCGAACTCCTCGGCGACGTAGGGTGCCTTGCCCGCGGTGAGCAGATGATAAATTTCCGCATCGACGATGTCGTTCCGGTCGCTCGCCAGTTCCTCGACGAGCATCTGCGGCTGGGCGCAGCCCGTTCCGATGAAGATGCGGTCGCCGGATTTGATCCGGAGAATCGCCTGCGCGGCTTCCATCAGTTTCGATTTGTATGTCTCTTCCCATGCCGGCATTATGCACGCTCCTTGGACAGAATGATTCTTGCATCGATGACGAACGCTCCGTCGCCCTCGTATCCCGCTTTGAGCGGGTTGATATCGATCTCGCTGATTTCAGGAAAGTCGAGCACCAGCTGCGACAGCCGCTGCATGTTCTGCACGATCGCGTCGATATCGACGCCCTTCTCTCCCCTGGCGCCGGTCAGAAGCTTGTACGAACGGGTCCGTTCGAGCATCTTGCGGCAATCCTCTTCGGTAAGCGGGGCGAGGCCGAAGGTAACGTCCTTGAGCACCTCGACAAAGATGCCGCCCAGCCCGAACATGAGCATGGGACCGAACTGCCCGTCCTTCTTCATGCCCAGGATGGTTTCGCGGCCGCCCATGATCATCTTTTCGAGCAGCACGCCCCGGAGCTCGGCTTCGGGCTTCTTTCGCTTGATCCGCAGCATCATGAGCTCGAACGCGTCCTCGACCGCCTGCGCGTTCGCGAGACCGATCTTGACGCCGCCGCAATCGGACTTATGCAGGATGTCGGGGCTCGAAATCTTCATGGCAACCGGATAGCCGAGTTCATTGGCGAACCGGACCGCCTCGTCGGGCGACATCGCGACCGCGCCCGGCGGCACATTGAAGTTGTAGGCCGAGAGGATCGCCTTGGCATCGCTCTCCCCGATCTCGTAGCACCCCCGCGTCACCGCGGACTTGAAGATCTTCATGACCGGGAACTTATTGACCGCGAACCGCTCGATGACGCGTATGGGACGCGCCCGGTACCGGCTGTAGGTCACCATTTCGCGTATGGCGGTAGCCGCCCGTTCGGGAATCGGGTAGCAGGGAATCTGGTTCTGCCGCAGGATATTGACGCCCCGCGCGATGATGTCCGCTCCCATGAAGCAGGCGAGGATGGGCTTGCGGTAGCGCTTCGAGGCATCGACGATGGCATTCGCCGTCGCCACATCGTCGGTCATCTTCTGCGGAGTCAGGATGACGATGACACAGTCAACCATCTCGGCCTCCATGAGCACATCGATCGCCTTGGCATAGATCTCGGGGCCGGCATCGCCCAGAACATCGACCGGGTTGTGGGCCGAACCGGCGGGCGGCAGGATCTTCTTGAGCTTATCACCGGTCGAATCATCGAAACGCGCCATGGTCAGTCCGGACATTTCGAGCGCGTCGGTCATCATGATCCCGGGACCGCCCGCGTTGGTAACCACCGCAATCCGGTCGCTCTTGGGGAGCGGCTGGTAGGCGAAGGCCATCGAGATGTCGAAGAGTTTTTCGATGGAGTCGGCCCGGATCACGCCCGAGCGCGCGAAAGCGCTGTCGTAGGCCGCATCGGCTCCGGCAAGGCTGCCGGTGTGCGACGCGGCCGCCTTGGCGCCCGAGGCGGTACGCCCGGACTTCAGAATGACGATCGGTTTGGTCTTGCTCACCCGTTCGGCCACCTTCATGAACTCCTGGCCGCGCGAGATGTCTTCGAGGTAGCCTGCGATGACGCGGGTGTTGTCGTCCTTTTCCAGCATGTCGATGAAATGGACCTCGTCGAGCGTCGCCTTATTGCCTATGGAGGCGAGCATCGACCAGCCGATCTTGTCGCGGGCGGCCATGTCCTGGATAGCCGTAAGGAGCGCCCCCGACTGGGAGATGAGGGCGATCGAACCCGGCTCTCCGGCGATCTGGCCGAATGAAGCGTTGAGCTTGTGCCATGGGTTGATGAAGCCCAGGCAGTTCGGTCCCACCATGGTGATCTTGTTTTCCCGTACGATCTGGGCCATTTCGCGCTGGAGCCGGCGCCCCTCTTCACCGGTTTCGCCGAAACCGGCGGTAATAACGATGACCGCGGTAATACCCTTTGCGCCGCACTCTTTAAGCATCGGATTCACCAGGTCACGCTTTATCACGAAGATGGCGAGGTCGACCGGACCGGGAACGGCGGCGAGCGAGGGATAGCACTTCTTCCCTTCGATCTCACTGGCCTTTGGATTGATGGGGAATATTTCCCCGCTGAACCCATCGTTCATAAGGTTCTTAAGAACGTAGTTCCCAACCTTGGTCGGGTCGGCGGATGCGCCGACAACTGCCACCGATTTCGGCTTTAATAACTTCTCAAAACTCATTATGGCAATCCTTTCCTTCCAGACATGTCGCGTTCGGTAGGGCCTGTTGGCAAATTCTTGCGAGGGACGCCCACAACGCCATGCGGAGGTGAAAAAAGAGTGTAAAAATAAATAACGCGGAGCCCTCTTCAAAATGGGCGCACTGCAACTCCCGCTCTTGCCGATCATAGTATAGCATATTTAACGAAAAAAAGAAGCCGACCGACGGAAAAAGCTCCCGGCTTAACGCCGGTATTGATTGCGTCCGACGGCATAGAGGTCGTTTCCGGAGCTGTCAATTGCCACGATAAGCGGCATTTCCCGCACTTCCAGCCGGTAGACCGCCTCAGGCCCGAGGTCTTCGTAACAGACGCAGGATGAGGCAACTACCGAGCGGGCGATGAGCGCCCCGGCACCGCCGACCGCGGCAAAATAGACGGCACCCCACTTCCGCATCGCATCGATGACCGCTGAGCTGCGTTCGCCCTTGCCGATCATGCCGCGCAACCCTGTTGCGGCGAGGAGGTCGGGCGTGTAGGCATCCATGCGGGCGGAGGTGGTCGGACCCGCGCTCCCGATGGCCCGGCCCGGCTTTGCCGGGGTCGGTCCGCAGTAGTAGAGGATCTGCCCGGAGAGATCGACCGGAAGCCTGTCACCTGCTTTAATCAGTTCCATGAACCTCTTGTGGGCCGCGTCTCGGGCGGTGTAGATGATTCCGGACAGCAGAGCTTCATCGCCTGCATGGAGACAGGAAATAATAGAGTCGGTGAGAGGGGTGGTGATAGTTACAGGTTTCATAGTTTTAGGCTCTTTCCCGATGGGGAAACCATTACAGGTTTCCCCTGGCCCGAAGCGGCCGGACCTTTCCCACAAGCAGAGGTATTATCAAGGCTATGAAAAAGTCCAAACCAGGCGGGGCCTCGTCACTTCCGCAGGAGTGCGTCGGAGACGCGTTTCGCGGCTCCGACCAGGGGGAACCACCACAAGGTGGTTCCCCCACCAACAAAGCCAAAATCCCCCAACATCCTATATAGTTACCGAAGCCCGTCTCGCCGCATGGCAATTCAAATTCACCGCCACCGGCAGCGACGCCAGATGGCAGGCACACTCCTCAATATGTACCGCCAGCGCGGTGACCCTTCCCCCCAGACCCTGCGGACCGACTCCCGAATCGTTTATCTTCTCCAGAATTTTTTTTTCGAGCCCCCCATACCGCGGATCCTCATTCGGTTCCCCGACCGGACGCAAAAGCGCCCTCTTGGCGAGGAGCATCGCATGATCGGCCGACCCGCCGATGCCGACGCCCACGATGACCGGCGGGCAGGGCTTGCCGCCGCTTTTGATCACCGTATCGGCGACGAATGCGGCGACGCCGCTCTCCCCCTCGGCGGGTTTGAGCATCCCAAGGCTGCTCATGTTTTCGCACCCTCCCCCCTTGGGCAGGATGGTGATTTTGAGCAGTTCGCCGGGAACGATGTCGAGGTGAATCATTGCCGGGGTATTGTCGCCGGTATTTCTGCGGTCGAAAACGGGGTCGGCAACCATGGATTTCCGCAAAAACCCGTCGCGGTATCCCCGCCGCGTGCCCTCCTGGATCGCCTCGGTGAGATTTCCGCCGGAAACTATCACCTCGTCGCCGAGCTCCGCGAAGTAGATCGCCATGCCGGTGTCCTGGCAGATGGGATCGTCCAGACCCGAGGCGATGTCGGCATTTTCGAGGCACTGCCGCAATATCTCACGTCCGGTCGGCGACTCCTCTTCATCGAGCGCCCTCTGCAAGGCGGCGATGACGTCGGCGGGAAGCTTGGTCGCCGCTTCGAGGCAGATCCTTGTAACTGCTTCTACAACAATATTATATGGTATTGTTCTCATGATTAACATTAGTTGTTGTGTTCTTGGTGGGGGAACCCGCGAAGCGAGGTTCCCCCACCTTGAGCATCCACAAAAAACTATGCTTACTTCTTCGCTATCTCCTCCCCCATCTTCTCCAGCCTTTTACGGTAAGAGGTCGGATCAAAATCCTTAATTCCCGCAACCCCTGTTCTAATCGCCGCCTCCGCCACCGCCGCGCTCTCCTCGACCAGAACCCGCGGATCGAGCGGCTTCGGGATGATGTACTCGGGCCCGAATTCGAGTTTTTCGATCCCATACCCGTCGAGGACCGCCTGCGGAACGCCGGGAGTCTGAGCGAGAGCGGCGAGCGCATGAGTGGCCGCGACTTTCATCTCTTCGTTGATGGTATGCGCGCGCACATCGAGGGCGCCGCGGAAGATGAACGGGAACCCGAGTACATTGTTCACCTGGTTGGGGTAATCGGACCGGCCGGTGGCCATGATGAGGTCGCCGCGTACGCCGATCGCCTCATTGTAGCCGATCTCGGGATCCGGATTCGCCATGGCGAACGCTATGGGCCTCGGCGCCATGCTCTTTATCATTGCGGTCGTCACGAGACCGCCCACCGAGAGCCCGGCGAACACATCGGCGCCCTCCATCGCCTCGGCGAGGGTGCGTTTTTTGGTTTCATGCGCGAAGGGCTCCTTGTACTTGTTGATCCCCTTCGGCCTCCCCTTGTAAACCACTCCCGCGCTGTCGACCAGGAGGATATTCTCTATTTTTGCACCGAGCCTTACGTAGTGCAGGGCGCAGGAGATTGCCGCGGCGCCGGCGCCCGAAAAGACAATCTTCAAATCGGCGAGTGACTTTCCCTGGAGCTTTGCGGCATTGAGGAGGGCCGCGCCGGAGATGATCGCGGTCCCGTGCTGGTCGTCGTGGAACACCGGGATGGCCATGCTCCTCTTGAGCGCTTCTTCGATGATGAAACACTCCGGGGCCTTGATGTCTTCGAGGTTGATCCCGCCGAAGGTCGGTTCGAGGAGCTTGACCGTACGGATGATCTCGTCGGGGTCCTTCGTTCCAAGCTCGATGTCGAAGACGTCGATATCAGCGAACCGCTTGAACAGGACCCCCTTGCCCTCCATGACCGGCTTTCCGGCCAGCGGACCGATGTCGCCCAGTCCGAGGACCGCCGTGCCGTCGGTGATGACCGCCACGAGATTTCCCTTCGCGGTATAGCGGTAGGCGGCCTCGGGGTCCTTCTCGATCTCGCGGCAGGGCTCCGCAACCCCGGGTGTATAGGCGAGCGACAGATCCTTCTGCGTCATACAGGGCTTGGTGGCAACGACCTCTATCTTCCCGCGACGGCCTTTTTCATGGTAATCGAGCGCATCCTGCCTGAGGGACATCGGTATCTGATTCCTTTCAACGAGGGTCGGATTTTCGGGAGTTCAAAAAATACTATCGTATTCGATTACCGCTGCAACCTTGCCCAGCGGCTTTTTTCCTGGTAGATGTAGGCGTTGCAGCGAGCGCACACCGGGAGAGAGCCATACTCTCCGCGAAGCATGGCGGCACGGTAGCGGTTCATCGCCTCCCCCTGCCAGATCTCCTTGATGCTCTGCCGGTTGATGTCGCCCACCTCCGCCTTCAAATCGTAGTCGAGGCAGCAGAGGCCCGCCTTGCCGTCGGCCGCGATGACCAGCTCGTCCCAGGGGTGGACGCAGGCGAAGTCGAACGAACCCTTCTGCGACTTTTTCAGGCTCTCCCCGACGTTCAGGTCGGGGCGGGTACCGAGCCAGGTATTATAATCGCTGACATCGACCTTGTCGACCAGCGGCTTCCAGTACCGGGAAAAAGCGGCGAGTTCCGGCTCGGTCCTCTGCATCTTTATGATGGTGACGCGAACCTGCGGCACCTTTTTCTTTGCCGATTTCCGGTGGTCGATAAACCAACGCGCATTCTTCATGACGACGTCGAAATCGACCTTCCTGCGGATCGACTCGTAGGTCGCCTTGCTCGCCCCGTCGATATCGAAGTTGATGATATCGAGCAGGCGCTCATCGATGATCGCCCGGCTTATCTCTTCGGTGAGCAGCCCGGCGTTGGTCGACAGGTAGAGTCTGGCGGAGGGCAGCGCCTGCCTGATGTGGCGCGCATGGGTGAGAAAATCCCGGTTGCACAGCGAGTCGCCGAACCAGAACAGGTTTATCTTCCTGACCGGTTCGCCCCGGCACGAGTCGGTAACTTTCCGGAGCGTCTCGATGCTCATGTTCTGGATTTTGCGGGTGAGCAGGTCGCGGGGACACATGATGCAGGAGGCGTTGCACAGGTTCGACAGCTCTATGGAGAGCAGCCGGGGGAAGCGCTCCCGTTTTTTCCGGGCTCGGTTAAAGAAGATCGTCTTCAGGGTCATGGAAGCAAGTACTACCCTTCATCGGGTTGAAATTGACCGGATTTTTGCAGTAATAATCTACGCTTTGCAGTGGACGGCGGCAAGGATTTTCCGCCGCTCTCCCGACCTTGGTTGGGGAATCTATGATTATGCGAGCGGCACCAATCAGCTTTCCGACATTCCGGGGTCCACCCGGCCATCAGGCAGCGGCGCCTATGCCGACGGCACGACGAGCAAGGAAATCAATAACGGCAGCCCTAATTATATTTACGACTTCGACGGCAACATGATTTTCGACCAGTCCAAGCAGATGAGCGTTCAATACGACTGGCGCAATATGCCGGTGAAGTTTTCGTTTTACGATCTGTCGGCCTATTCCGGAACCGTCGGCTGTCCCGCCGATGTCAGAACCCTCGAAAATACGAGCGGGGCATCGCTGACCGATATCAACATGACCTACGACGCATCGGGAAACCGGGTGAAAAAGGAGACCGTGGACTTCAGCGCGCTCTCAACAGGACAGACGGGCGGAACCGGCAGCCTGTCGGCCCCCGGTCTTACCTTCGTCGCCACGGGTTCAAGTACCCCTATTTCTTTTGCCGTTAACGGATCTCTCCGTTCCAGTGGTGGTTCGTCCGGATCGCCGATCACGAGCATTCCCGGCGGATCGCTCGTCGTA
>CAZYYB010000043.1:0-25968 GCA_964651515.1 uncultured Fibrobacteraceae bacterium | reverse complement strand
GCCGAATCCCCGGATCTCAATGCTGTTCTGCTCCTCGAGAAACCGTGAAATCGTGTCCAGGAGCTCCTCGACGACGACCTTCGTATCGGATTGCGTCAAACCGGTTCGGTCGGCAACCTGGGCGATGAGGTCATGTTTTGTCGTGTTCATGCTGCTACCCCTCTGATAAAGTCATGAAATCACTATAAATATCCAATAGATGCGAGAAGAAAGTCAAGGGGAGAATTGTTTTTAATGAGATTGAAGAACCAAAGCGGAATCCCGGCCGTTTCGGCCGCGACCAGGCGAGAGGGCTCCTTCAAACGGAACCGATCGAGCGGGCGGAGGGCGTAGCGCAAAAGCCCGGCGGCAAAAGCTGCAACAGGTTCCTGCGCAGTGTGAAGAACCTTGTCCTTCTTTTTCCCTGTTTTGCCTATCGGGCAATGTGTGCAAACGAGAGGCTTAACATCACGCTTATGCAGAAAATACCCGCGAAAAAAAGAACGAGATTCGCGATCTTCGCGCTTGCCACCTTCCCGGCCCTGAATAAGAGATAACCGACCACCAGGTTTAAGAGGGCCCATAGGACATTAACCGTAGGAGAGGACATGCCCCTGCCCGGCGGATTAGAAAAAGGGGTCGGGAACACCTCGCCCGAAACGCCGTGGATATAATGAGGTACCACATTTGCCAGGAACATGCCCGCAAAAAAACAGGCGATATAGGTGTACCATTTCATACGCGTGCCCTTCCCGGAGATCCCCCCAAGCGCAGTTTCACAACAGTGTCGAAAGCGGCTCTTTCTTCCCTGATGCTGCAAAATAATTAATGGTACGTCGCGACGACGTTAAAACCATAACATAAAGACCTTGAACCGTGTTTCTGTCCTCAACCATTTTAGTAGTTAAACCCGAACCGGAAAGGCCTGGAGGTCATGTCCCCGATCAGCAAAAACGAACTGTTGCGATTGCAGAAAAAATATGGTAACGACGTGGAAGTCGGCAAAAAACTCGGCGTTACCCGCCAGAGAATCTACCATATTCGAACGAAGTACGGGATACCCTCGACCAGGGCCGATCATTCAAAACGGGACGATAAACTGTTCGCAATGCGGGAAAAAGGCGCTACCTTCCAGGTTTTGTCCGATAAATTCGGCATAGCGAGGTCGAACGCCTACTATATCTGGCGTAAACATCAGGAGCGGGAAGAAAAGGCCGGCGGAAAGGCTTCGGGCGTAAGGGCCCGGGCTTCGGCTGAAAAGAAAATTCTTAAAACGCCGATTAAACACGCCCGGAAGTTTGAAGCCTGAACCCGGTTATCGGTACCTATTTAACGAAGGAGCGAAGCAATGGTTGACAAGGAGCTGCTCGATATACTCTGCTGTCCGGAGACCAAACAGGACCTTGAACTGGTGCCGGCGGGTACGATAGCAAAAATCAACGATCGGATCGGGGAGGGAACCCTGAAAAACCGGGCGGGTGAGGCAATCAGGGATGCGATCGACGCGGGGCTCCTCCGAACCGACCGGAAGTTTCTTTACCCCATCCGGGAGGATATCCCGATCATGCTGATCGATGAAGCGATCCCCTACGACGAGGCTTTCTCCGTAGCTTAAACTGCAAACCGATAAAGAGCCCCAGCATGACGGCCATGAGGATGAACCGCAGCGCGAACATCCTCGGCATCGCGGGTTTCCCCGAATTCGTGGTGATGCGTCCGGTGAGAAGAAGCGGGGCGAGGCTCTCGCCGTTGTCGCTTCGCCCTGCCAGATGAATTCCATACGTCCCGATGGAATCGACCGCGATCGAGTCCCATGGGATCAACCACTCGACGGTACGCATGTTCGCCTCGCGGTCACTCCTGGTGCAGTACCACCCGGCGCAGGTGTCCCTGTCCGAAAGGTGCATCTCCCGCGGCGGCCGCGAAAGCCCGCGCGCGGCGACGTAGAAGGTCCAGGGACCGGTGACGAAGCGGCCGGTGCAATAGCCGGCCACACCCTCGGGCGTGGCCGCGGCATCATGAAACCAGGCGGCGGAACCGGACCAGGGTTGCCTCGTTTTCTCCTGCCAATCGATGAGAAACCCGTCGAGCTGGATGCTGCGGCCCGATCGGATCACCTCCGTACCGGCGGTTTCGGCCGCTATGCACACCCCGCACCTCATCAGGAGGAAGGGGAGCAGAAGCATCGTTAAGTGTGATGATTTCATGAGGAAGATTCTTCGTGCGTACTGAGGCTTCGCCTCGTGAGACCGCCCCTGCCTGTGCGGACCGCATCAAACAGGCGCGCCTACTGCCCGCCCGTTTCAATCATGATGAGGACGATGGCGACCAGGCAGAAGATCGCGGAAACTATGACGATGGCCTGATGTTCCTTTGCGGCTTTCTGCGCCGCCCTGGCAATGGTTGCAACGGAATCCCGGTACCGGGCGGAGTGGGTGAAGGCTATATGCACCGTATCGCCGGCGGCCGACTGGACCGAAACGGTCCGCTCAATGGCAAGATACCCTTTAAGTTTCAGCGAAATCGGGTGATCACCGGGCTTCACCTTGTCGCTTACCCAGGGAGTGAGGCCTTCGTTTTTGCCGTCGACCGTGAGCAGAGCGCCGGGAGGCTCACTGATGATCCAGAGCGTGGCCGGTTTCAGAAGCTCAAAGGTGAATTTCTTCGGAGAAGCGGAGTCGACGACTATCTCGACCTTTTTGCCGTAACAACCCTTCTTTCGGAGAATAATCGTGTGTTTCCCGGCTCCCACCCCGTCGAGCGTACAGGGGGTAACCCCGCGCGCCGAATCGTCGAGCGACACTCCGGCACTATCCGGTTTCGTTTCGATCGTAAGATCGAATGGTCCCGACGCCGCGGACGGGGTACCGGAAACTGCCATGGTGCCCGTCCAGAGCACAATGGTTACCGTGTAAATTAAATGCATCGTTGTTTTTATCGCCTTCATGCCTCAGCAGCGCAGGCTCCCCTCTCGAAAATGTTCACCGGTTACGTCGATTCTCAAAACCCCCGGTCGGCTGCACCGATGGGACAGGAAACGGCTAATTAAGTATTATTACGTTTTAAAAACACTTTTATGGATTTTCCGGCTTAAAAAGGCGGTGAAGTATATTTTATGGTTTACGGTTACAAAACGAATATACAATAACCGGATTCGATCTTTCCCGGAATTCAGTCGCTAACGTTGTACAACACGGTGCCGCGTCTCTCGATCGTTTACACGGGGCTGCAACCCGCTCGTCGCCGGGCGCAGTCCCATCACGTCGTATGAATCTATGACCTTGCAATTCAAACGATTGCGTCTCGCGGCCACGGCTCTCTGCGTATTTATCTTCGCATCATTCGGCGTCGACCAGCCCGCCTCGGGGCAATCGGCCCTCTCCGATACGACCCATCCGGGTCCCTCGATCGTAAAATCCCTATCCAGGCCGGACTCCGCTTCGGCACATCCGGGTACTCCCCGCAGGCGTTCCGCGGATTCCGGTTCCACCGCCTTAAAGCCCGGTGACACGCTCAAGGCAAAAAAACGCCAGGATCTCACCGATACGGTTCACTATGAGGCCGATAAAATCGACTACGACGCCCGGAACAAGATCCTACGGCTGTGCGGTCATTCGAAGATCCGGTATCAGCAGATGCAGCTCTTCGCGGATACGCTCATCTACTCGACCGAAGACAATCTGATTACGGCAAGCGGCAACCCGGAGCTCATCGAGGAGAAGGACACCACCGTCGGCGATTTCATGGCTTACAACATCAAGACGAAGCGCGGGAGGGTGCACTATGCCACCACCCATGAGGATCAGGCCGTTTTCAACGGCCAGCGGATCATCAAAACGCAGAAAAACGAGCTGTACGTCGACGAAGGCGAGTACACGACCTGCGGCATCATCGACTCTCCCCACTACTACTTTTATGCGGGGCATATCAGGGTGGTTCCGGATGACAAAATGATCTGCCAGCCGGCGATCCTGAACATCGGCGACGCCCCGGTGGCGGCACTCCCCTTTTTCATTTTTCCGGTCAACCAGAATGCCAAGAGCGGCATCCTCACCCCGGTCTGGGGCGGTAATCCGTCAAGCGGAGGGTATGTCGATCACCTCGGCTACTACTTCCACCCCAACGACTATATCGATCTGTTAACCTCCATGCGCGTCCAGGATTTTTCGCAGTTCATGGCCGAAGCCTCGACCAGGTATAACGACCGCTATACCCTGAACGGTTCAATAGCGACCCAGTATACCTTCAATTCCAACTTTCTTTCGAGCCAGCGGGAGTGGTCGATCGATTTCACCCACAACCAGAATATCACCCCGGATGGGCTCACCCAGTTATCCGGCCACGGCAGCCTGGTATCGACCAGCAGTTTCTACTCGCAGTACTCGCTGGATTCAAGCCAGCTCCAGCAGCAGCTTATTACCTCGAACCTCTCTCTTACCAGGGAGTTCCAGGACATCAAGGGGAGCGGAAGCGTCATCTGGAACCGCACCCAGGATCTTTCGAGCGGCCACATCTCCCAGGACCTGCCGGCAGTCAGTTTTTCGCTCTTCGACCGGCCGCTCATACCGCTTCCGTCAAACGAGGCGACTCCCGCCGCCGGTACCGATACCGCCGCGGCAAAATGGTACAACAACATCTACTGGGGCTATTCCGGCCGCGGGGTCGTTCACAGCGAACAATATTTCGACGGCATCAACAGCAGCTTCCTCGAACCCGGCCTGTCCAATCAGGTGCACATCTCGGCACCGCAGAAAATTTTCAAGTACATCACCATCTCTCCGAACGCATCGGCCAATCTCTCAACCTTTCGCGGCGCCATCGACACCGCAACCATCAGCCAGTCCATGGTTTTCGATACCATAAGCTATGTTGCTCCGCATATCTCCGATACCACGCTCCACAGCGGTTTCCGGACGATTCCCTATGCAAATGGCAGCGCGAAGTTCTTCGATACCACGCTCATCGATACCAACGGCACCACCGATACCTCGTTCGGCATACGGGAGATCAGCATCACCCCGACGACCATTTCGCGGCACGATACGAGCAAGACCCTCATCACCAACGATTTCGGCTGGAATGCCGGGGCATCCATGTCGACCAACCTCTATGGCATCCTGCCGATCCATATCCTGAATTTCGCCGGGCTGCGCCATACTTTTTCGCCCACCATTTCCTACACCTACGTGCCGCTGCACAATCTTGACAAGACGTTCTATCCGCTCGGACTCTCTTACGAAGGCGCTCATCCCGAGCAGCAGCTGATCTCCTATAGCCTCGGCAACCAGTTTGACGGTAAACTGCTCAAGCCGTCGGAGAGCACCCCGGACAAGCCCGAGGAGATCAAGTTCCCTATCCTGACCGCCAATGTAAGCGGCAACTACAACTTCGAGGCAACGGGGCGAAAGTTCAGCGACCTCGGACTCACCGCAACGACCGGGTACCATTTCCTCGGCGTCTCCTACAATTCTGATTTCTGGCTCTACAAGAACAACGACTCGACGAGCATCACCGTTCCCATCATCAGGAGCTACAGTTACAACCTCTCCACCGGCAGCTTTGCCGTCCATGGAAACCTGTGGGACGGCGATAAAATACTCTTCGATTCGCTTCGCGCCCCGGACCAGCTCATGGAGCGTAACGCCGGACCGCAGGCATGGCATTTCAGCCTGACTCCCGCTTACTCATATTCGGCAAGCCGAACGACTCCGGGCGATGTTTTCCTCCCGACCAAGACCTACAACCTGAGTTCTTCCGCCGATCTCGGGTTTACCCGTAACTGGAAGATCTCCTGGAGCGGCAATTACAACTTCATTACCAACCAGATGGTGCAGAACAGCATCAACCTTGCCTGCGACCTGGAGTGCTGGGAGATGAAATTTCAGTGGCGGCCCGAGAAGCTCAACCCGGGGTTTTATTTTATAATCAATGTCAAGAAAATACCCGAGATCAAATGGGAACAGCAGAATTATAATTAGCCGCGCGAATCCGGCCGGCCGTCGATCCCGGATCGGCACATTCATTGCATAACTGTAGACCGGCGAGCCCCCGGCCGGTCTACATCGTGAACGAAGAGGGCGTAGCTTTGAAAGGAGCGCTTGTGAGGTTGCGATTCTGGCTACCGGTATGCATGGCGTGGACGACTCTCTGCGCCGGAAATCCGGTCACGGCCGTCTTCCCGGCGAAAAACGGTTGCCTGCCCTTCGACAGCTCAGGGAACTCCGGCGTGCTTGCCGTGGGCGGCGTCCGCGATTCCAGAGCCTGGATCTCCTTCACGGCCAGAACCTTCGATACCGCGCATTTAAAAACCGCGATTCTGCTCCTGCCCGTCAAATCGATCGGGTCGGCCGGCTTGTGCGGCGTCCATGCGCTGATGACGCCGGTCGCCGCTGCGGAAGCTTCGGTGCGGGCGCGTGATCTCCACTACGATGACCTTCCGATCGCGGCAACGGCTATCGACAGCAGCTTTGCGGACGGAATGATCCTCCTCAACGTCACGGAGCAGGTACGGTCCCGTGCCTTCTTCGGGGTCCTTATCCGGTCGATGGGAAAGCTCTCGGCAACCTTCGGCGCACGGAAGGGGGTTCCCTCGCCCGCCGTTATTTGCGTATGCGAACCAGCCGGCCGTCCCTCCGCCCACTGGTTTACCGGCAAGGGTCGTCCGGACTCCTCCCTGGGACGGCCGGGAGATTTTTATGCGCAACCGGTCCGCGGGGTGGTCTACCGGAAAACGACGGTTTCGTGGGACTCGGTATTGACGCTGACGCCGCCCCCTCCCCCGCCCGCCGCGGCGGGGCGGTCGCGATCCGGGGTCAGATCGAAGCCGAAACCCGTAAAACAAATTAAACCGAACATGCAACAATAACATCCGGATATCCGGGACGACGCCGATCTATGAACAAACCAGCCATGAAACGAATCGCTCATGTGACCGAATACGGCGCCCTGCGCACGGTGCAGGCGCTGTTGTCGTCGCTGCCGCGCTCCCTGGCGCTGAAGGGCGGCGCGCTCCTGGGCTATTGCCTCTTTTATACCGGCGTGTATCGCGACGTTGTCCGGAAAAACATGGAGTTCGTAAATCTATGGCCCCGGGCCGAACAGAACGGAATCACCCGGAAGTTGTACCGGACCATGGGCCGTTATGCGGTCGACTTTCTTCGCGGCTTTCCTCCCCTGCCGCGATACTCGGTGGTGCATGGCGAGGTTCTCGATGCCGCGCTCGCGGACGGCAGAGGGGTCATCATTCTGCTCGGCCATTTCGGCAACTGGGAGCTGCTCGCCGATATCTTCGGCTCCAAGGTGCCCTCCCTGAGCGTGGTTGCCAAACCGATGCGCAACCCGTTTGTCGACCGCTGGCTGACCAGAAAGCGGGATGCGGCGGCGGTCGATACCATCTATGTCGATAATGCCCTCCGTAAGATCTATGAAGCGATCAAAAAAAACGGCATTGTGGCAATTCTCATCGACCAGCACGCCGGATCGCAGGGCACGCTCGTTCCGTTTCTCGGCAAGGAGACGAGTACCATCCGTACCGTGGCCGGATTGGCGCATAAAACCGGCTGCGCGGTGCTTCCCACCTATGCCCTCCTCCTCGAAGACAATACCTACGAGATCGTTCTGGCAAATTCGCCGCTCCCGGCGACGGAGGGAATGAGCAGCGAGACGATCATTGCGGAGAGCCAGAAGCGGCACAACGAAATTCTTTCCGATTGGGTCATGCAATACCCCCACCACTGGTTCGGCTGGTTCCACAAGCGATTCAAGGAGAGCATCACGTACGATTGACTACTTCTGTCCGGCCGCCCTTCGGGGCGCACATAAAAAAAGGAGCCGTCTGAAACTTGCCAGAGCGGCTCCCTACGCCAACAGAAGATTGTCAACGGTCGCCTTTGTATCGGCGACCGTTCATTAATGATTATTCATCAATAGCTACCCTTTGATTAAAGGGCTTCACCTTCAACTGCTGCTGAATAACTCGAACATGTTACGTGATGGTCTTCCACATGCCCCCTTTCAACCTCTCCATCACCTGAGAGGATTTGCCGGTCCTTTGACCGGCTCTTTGTTCATAAAGATTACGGCCTTGCCCCGGCTTTATCGTCGATCCCGATCTCTGTCTTCGCCGTCCTGCATCGGCCGATGTCCCCTGCCGCCCTGCCGGACGGCGCCATTTTGTCCGTTGTTCCCTCCGGAGTAGGCGTTATCCCCCGCCTGCCCGCCCCCCTGATCGTACATCCGCGCCCCCTCGCCCCTCTCCGAATGTCCCGGTTCATAGTTTTTTCCGACATCGAGCGGGGTTCTTGGAATTTCCCTTGAAATCATCGGTTTATAGACGATCAGGCCGCCATTCGAACGAACGACGCCATGGATCCGCTCCCCCTGCCGCTGTTCGCTCGGCATGATGGTGAGCCGGGCAATCCCCCGGCCGGTATAATGCGAAACGAGCTCCACGGATGGCCCCCGGTTGACGAGATGATCGGTGCCGAAACGATAGCTATCCCGCATTACCATCGTTCTGCCGAAAAACCCACGAACCTGGGATGCCGGCACGGCGTGTAACCATGCATCACGATCGGCAAAGTTTGCGGCAGGCACGAAGCGATAATCGGCAAACGTCAGTCCGAAATCAAAACCGCCCACCGCGAAGCGTCCATTGAAAATGAACCCCCGGCGATCGACGAAAACCGCCGCGGGAGGCAGCGGAGCCCACCCGAAGTAACCGTCGCAACTCCGGAAATTCACCCATGCCGGCCCCCACTCGGTCCCGGGCGTCCAGATCCAGCCGTATCCGGGGTGACGATACCAGCGACCGTAATGAAACGGCGCCCATCCCCAAGAGTAGTTTGAAACCCAGAACCAGCCCCAATCGGTGTAAGCCCAGTAGCCGTTGGTGTAATAGGGCGCCCAATTCAGATCAACCGTCGCGGCATTCGGTCTCCAGCACCACTGGCCGTCCACCTTTATCCATGTTCCGTACGAATAGAGAGCCTGATAAAAGAAAGAGATGTTCTGGTCGCCCGGCGCAGGGACAACCCCCTCTATCGGAGGGGTAGACAGAGCTGCCGCCCCGGACGACTGCTCGGTCGGGGCGACGGCCTCGGATCGAAGCGAATCCCTGGCCGGCGATTCCTGCGGTTCAGCCGGGGCAACTTCTTCCGGCGGCGGCGCGATCGTAACACCTTCCTCCTGCGCCGGAGCGATCGGGGCGATCGTTTCGGGAGGAGGAGCCACCGGGGCCGCCGGGGTCACCGCCGTCGACAAGGTCGGCGCGACGGACGGGGGCGTCGGGGCGGTAATGAGCGGCGCCTTGGGAGGCTGGGCCGTATCGCCCGCTCCCGGTACCTGAGCTGCTTCCGCTGGAGCCCCGACACCATGCCGCAGCGCCTCGGAAATTGCCTTCGATGAGACGCCGAGATCTTTCAATTGGATAATCTGGTCCGGGGTAAGGTGATAGGGCCCCTTAGCCGCATCGATATAGGAAATTAAGACTCCCTCATCAATCCCCGATCGGGCAAGGCTTAAAAGGTCATCTTCCTGGGTCCCGGCCCAAATAACGCCATAAACCAGCAGCACCGTTCCTATTCCAAGCAGTCTTTTCATGGAAATCCCCCCCCTCTCCTGGTTAGACCCCTCGAAATCCTTCTCTTTAAATTAGTCCTCTTTTAGGCGGGATTTGTGACAAAGGTAATTTCCCGCACCCGGCTTGCTCTCGCCCTCCCCGGCAAGGATCCCACGACCTCACGCGTGCCCGTCCCTCCGGAAGAGGTTAATTTCCCAAAGATACCGGAATAGTAACCCGGTCCCCCCTTACGGTAATATAATAATTTCTCTTTACCTCCCTTATTACGGTTCGGGAGAGCGTGAATTTACGGGTATTCATAGAGAAAAAGGTCAAAAATCCGCATTCCCGGGGAAACGAGGGAAGGGAATCACATCGCGGATATTCTGCATTCCGGTAACAAGAAGCATGAGCCGTTCAAATCCGAGACCAAATCCGGCGTGGGGCGTGCTGCCGTACCTCCTGAGATCGAGGTACCACCAGTAATCTTTTTCATCGAGTCCAAGTTCCCTGATCCGGCCGAGCAACGCATCGTACCGCTCCTCGCGCTGGCTGCCGCCGATAAGCTCGCCGATACGCGGTACCAGGACATCCATCGCGGCGACGGTTCTCCCGTCGCCGTTCTGGCGCATGTAAAACGCCTTTATTTCGCGGGGGTAATCCGTGACTATTGCCGGTCGCTCGAATACCCTCTCCGTAAGGTAGCGCTCGTGTTCGGACTGGATGTCGCTTCCCCAGTGGACCGGGAATTCGAAAATCGCATTGTTCTTTTCGAGGATCGCCACCGCCTCGGTGTAGGATACCCGCTCGAAGGTACTCGTCGCGATACGTTCGAGCCGATCGAGGAGCCCTTTCTCTACCCTCTCTTCAAACAGTTTGAGATCATCGGCACTATTCGAAAGCGCATCCCTGACGAGATATTTGACAAACTCCTCGGCGAGGTCCATATCCTCGCCGAGGCCGCAGAAAGCCATCTCGGGTTCCACCATCCAGAACTCCGCCAGATGGCGGGGGGTGTTGGAATTCTCCGCACGAAAGGTGGGCCCGAAGGTGTATACCTTGCCCAGAGCGAGGGCATAGATCTCCGCCTCAAGCTGGCCGCTCACCGAGAGGCCCGCACTTTGGCCGAAAAAATCCCGGGAAAAATCGACCGTCCCTTCGGCGGTTCGCGGCGGTGCCTCCGGGTCGAGAGTGGAGACGCGGAACATGGCGCCCGCGCCTTCGCAGTCCGATGCGGTAATAATCGGCGTATGGACCCAGGCAAAGCCTCGCTCGTTGAAAAACCGGTGGATGGAAAAACTGAGTGCGCTCCGGAGCCGGGCGACGGCGCCCAGGGCGTTGGTGCGGGGACGCAGGTGGGCGATCTCGCGCAGGTATTCGAAGCTATGCCGTTTTTTCTGCAACGGATAGTCCGGCGGCGCGACGGAGTAGACGACGACCCGCCCGGCCTGAATCTCGTAGCGCTGCTCCCTGCCGGGCGACTCCCTGACCACCCCCTCTACCGAGATGCTGCTGCCGGTCGTGAGGGTTGCCACCTCTGCCTGATAATTGGAAATCGTGCCCGGGGCTATGACCTGTACGTTGGCCAGGCACGACCCGTCGTTGATCTCGACGAAAGAGAACCCTTTCGCATCGCGCCGGGTCTTGACCCAGCCGTTGACCCGCACGGCTATTCCTGCCGCGGGGAGCGCGAGGAGCTCTTTAATGGTATAGAGTTTCATGACGGTAATCTTTCACCACGGTCAAAGGGGTCGGACCGGCCTGACGCTACTCTCCCTGGTAATCGATCAGGGTTTTCGGTTCATACTTGCCGATGCGGCCGGCATAGTTTAAAAAGGGCAACCCGATGACGCCGAAAATGCCCGCCACCGTCGATCCCTGCCGCTCGACGAGTTTTGCAACCGCTTCGAGCGTGCCTCCCGTTGCGATGAGATCGTCGACAATGAGCCATCGCTTATGCGCCGGCAGATCCACGGTATGTATTTCAAGCGTCGCCTGACCGTATTCCAGCGAATAGCTTTCGGCCACCGTTTTCCCGGGCAGCTTCCCTTTTTTCCGCGCCAGCACGAGCGGGAGCTCCCGTTCCAGTGCAAAACACGAACCGAGGAGAAATCCGCGCGCCTCGATGGCGATCACCCCATCGACGCGGACATCGGTATACAGTTCTTCCATCCGACTGACGACATACCGGAAGGCACGCGGATCAGTAAAAATGCTCGTGACGTCGTAGAAGAGGACACCGGGCTTGGGAAAGTCGGGAATTTTTCGGATGACTTTATCGAGATCCATGATTGCAACGCCTTTCGTGGAAGGGGTGATTATACCGTTAAAAATAATTGACCCGTGAAGATCGATTCCAAATGGCATGTCCTTTGGATTTTGAGTAACGCTGCGGTTTCTATCCCCTGCGGCGAATCAATCGCCGGGCACCGGTCCGCGCCGAATCACCAGGCTGGTCCCCCGGATATGCCGCATGCCTGCGAACGCGGGATTCGCTTCGAAAAGCTTATCGAGCGCCTGCGTCACCTCGTCCCAGGTGCCGTAATCGTGCCAGAGCATGATCCCGCACCCCGGAGTCAGGAGCGGCAGGGTTTTCAGCGAGTCGCTCAAAACATAGTCGAAGGAGTGGGCGCCGTCCACCAGGACGAGGTCCATTTTCCCGGCATAGGGTGAATAATCGAACGTCGCCGAATCGCCGTAGAGCTGGGTGATTTTGGCGCGGTATGCGCTCGCTTGGAAATAGCTGCCGACCTTGCGCAGCGCCATGTACTTCGAATCCCGGTCGTGTACCCGCAGCGCCGTTGCTCCGGCGGCCCCCTCCGGCAGGTCCAACGTCAACAGTTTCGCGCTGCCGGGCGTGTTTGCCGCGAGATTGAGGGTGGTCCGGCCGTTGAAGGTGCCGATTTCGAAAAGGGCCTGCGGTTTGAAGGTCGCGGCGATCTGGCAGAGGCAGATGAGTTCGATGGGGTAGACGCCGCCGGATTGGAATTCGGGATGGTGAATTTTAATCGCCACCTCATCCGGGCAAATTTCGTCGATACCGATCTCCGGGATCCGGGGATTGAGGTTTTTATCGAGCGAGACCTCCCGGAGAGGGGAATTATCGCTAGCATCCGATGAAACGACCATTGTGCTGCTCCTTGAAGCCTGCTCGGAATTTTTTATTTACTTTGATAGTCTTATGAAGAATTAACTTTTCTTTATCCGATAAAATAATACCTGTAATCTCTGCTCTTTGGTTCGAGCGATTAATCGAAAATCATGCTTCTTATGGTGATCGAAGAATTTCGGAAGGAAGATGCAATGGATCTCTCCGGGGAAGGTTGTTGCAAACAAAAAAAAAGGCCGGAATGCCGCTCTTCCCGCAGCATCCCGGCCCCCTGGCCTTGTGTAGTATCGGGTATCGGTTTACCTCTATTATGCCTGAAGCGCCGGCTGAAGCGACATCGGGATAATATTCGGCAACGTCGCCTGGTTGAAGATCTCGTTCACCACATTGGGCAGCTTGAGCTGGTCGTTCGATGCATTTTTCCTCGCCGCCATATTCGATCCGAGGAATATGAGGGGGTGCGCCATGTTCCACGGAAGCCGGGCGAATATGGAGCCAAAACTCGAAAACTCCTTTTTTGCTCCTATAAGCCCGGTCTGCAGCTCATAGGGAGTCATGTTTTTCGGCCGATAGACGACAGTCGAGTGGTCGTAGTACTTCCAGTTTTCGCTTATCAGGCGGCCTTCGCTTTTAAACTGCGTATACACCCTCGTGCCGGGATATGGCGTCAGGATATTGAGCGATGCGGAGCCGATCTTGTTCTTCATCATGAAGTCGAGCGTTTCGGGAAAAACCTCGGGGGTATCGTCGTCGAACCCGAACACGAACGAAGCATGGAAATGGATGCCCATCCCCTTTATTTTCTTAATCGCCTCGCCGAGGCGGGCGATGTCCTTGATCGATTTGCGCATCTTTTTCAGCTGAATCTCGGAAACGCTTTCGAGACCGAAGAAGAGCGCAACGCACCCGCTGTCCGCGGCGAGCCGCATGAGCTCGGTATCGTGCACGAATGAGATCGAGGCCTGGCCTCCCCATTTGATTTTAAGCGGCTTGATCGCCCGGAAAAGCTCCTTGGCATAATGCGGGTCGCCGATGATGTTGTCGTCGAGGAAAATGTACATATCCCCCGCCGCCTCTTCAATGCCCCGGACCACGTTGGAGATCGGGACATGCCGGATCTTTTTGCCGTAGATCTCTGAAACGCAGCAGAAGTCGCAGCTATAGGGGCAGCCGCGCGTGGTCATGACCGGAACCGCGTTAAACGACTGCTTCTTTCCCACCCTTCTGCTTCCCATCGGAATGTAACGGTCGAGCGATACCGCACCTTCATGGTAACGGGGCTTCAGCCGGTTGTTCTTGCAGTCATCGAGGACCTGTTCCCACACTCCCTCCGCTTCGCCGACAACGACCGCATCCGCATAGGCGGCGGCTTCATCGGGCAGAATGGTCGGGTGAATACCGCCGAAAACGACCTTTTTGCCGCGTTTTCTGAATTCGCCCGCAAGCTCATAGGCACGCGGCGCATTGGAGGTCATGAAGCTAATGCCGACCACATCGCACTCCGCATCGAGATCGACCTCCGCAATCTCCTCTTCTATGGTAGTAATCTCATGTTCCGGAGGCGTCAGGCCCTCAAGAATATGGAGCGCGAGCTGCGGAATCATGAGCCCTCCGTGCGCCTTTATTTCAGGATACGCGGAAGGAGAGACAAGCAGAATTTTCATGAACAAATCCTTTGAACGGGTGATTATTACCAAAGTACGGTGAAGCGGACCAGAGACACGCCTGTAACGCCCCTGCACTTATCATTGTGCAGCCGCCCTGCTTTTCACGACAGGTACCGGTACACTCTGTAGCCGACACAAGCTTGATGACTTCGCCGTAGGGAGGGAGAGACTTCTGCGGGCAAGGCTACCACATCGATGCGCAACTAATTTTCTGTGATCCACTCTAACACCAAGCAAATATAGCTTGTTCCACCTGTTTCTTCAAGTAGTACTTAAGGGATGATGCCTGATTGAAAACACGTTGATTGCTGTGGATCTCATTAAGGTATTCGCCTCAACCGTTTTTTTATTTGGGCAAAAATCCGGCCGAAGCCGACATTGCCGGCCGAAGCTTTACGCGGACGGCACCGGCGATTCGGCATGCCGGCCGCTCTTTTTTGTTTACGGGCATAAACGGTTTTTTATGCCTTCAATAAAAAAAGATGGCATCGCTCCCCGCCGATATTTATTTAATAGAAAACCAAAGGACGAACACCATCGGCACCGTTTACGATTATTCCGATTACCGGGTGTTTTTAAAGGACTACTACGAGAGTAGGAAAGCCAAAAAACCCTCGTTTTCGTATCGCTATTTTGCGGAGAGAGCCGGGATCAACTCGGCTCCCTTTTTCAAATTCATTATCGAGGGCAAACGGAACCTGACCAGGGCAACCGTTCTAAAAACCAGCAATGCCCTCAAACTCACCCGCGCCGAGGCGGAATACTTCGAAAACCTCGTCTTCTTTAATCAGGCGAAATCACTGAGGCAGAAAAATCTTTTCTTCGACCGGCTGATTCAAAAACAGAAACGTACTTCCGCCGGAAAAATCAGCGACACCCAGTACGAATACTTTGCCGAATGGTATCACTGCATTATCCGGGAACTCGTCTGCATGGTCGATTTTCGGGAGGATTATGCCAAACTCGGCAGGATGCTTGCTCCGGTCATCTCCGCCAGGCAGGCGAAGAACTCGGTAAAGCTGCTCCTGGATCTGGGCTTTTTAGAGAAGGATAATGGATGCTATCGGCAAACCGAGCCGGTTGTTACAACCGGGTTGGGGATGGTCGAGCATAAGATCGTACACTTCCAGATCACGATGCTGCGCAACGCCATGGAGGCGTTCGAACGGTTTTCCTCGCATGAACGCATGACTTCGGCAACCACCATGGCAATATCGGAGAAAAATTTTTATATCCTCGTTGAAAAAATAAGAAATCTGCGGTCCGAGCTCCTCAAACTGGCATGTGCGGACGATCCGGCCGACAGGGTATATGAACTGGTCATCAATCTTTTTCCCATGTCCAATCGACTCCTGCCATGATCAACCACCGTGCTTTTAAGCTCATTAGTGCACTGCTGACGCTGCTCGCGGTCTCATGTTCGAACAATGCGCCGGTCGCCACCGGCGGGACGGATACTGAAACCGGCGGCAATAAAATTCTCGGCACGATAGTCGCCTCCAACGGCCAACCGGCGGTCGGAGCGATGGTTTCCCTGATACCCGAGGGCTATAACGCCGTTACCGGCACTCCTGCGACGGCGTTGAAAACTGCGGCAACCGATAAATGCGGGAATTATTGCTTCACTTCGAGCAATCAAGGTGTTTATAACATCCAGGCAAGCGATGCCCGTACGAACACGCGCCTTCTTCTTACCGGTATTGTTGCCGCAACCGACAGCACCAGGGTGCCGACCGGGACCTTGCAGGCACCTGCTTCGGGAAAAATTAGCCTTCCGCAGAACCTCAACTCCTCAAACGGTTATGTCTTTATTCCCGGAACGACCATCGGCGTTGCCGTCGGCAACGCAACCGGCAGCATGGTGATCGACTCTCTGCCTTCCGGATCCCTTCCATCCATATATTATGCGGTAAAAAACTCTTCAACCACACCGATCCTGCTGTCCGATCCTGTCACTCTCGGCGCAGGAACGAGTTCCATAATTTCTTCGAATCCATGGGCCTGGTCGCGGCAGCTTGGGTTGAATACGACACCCTCCGGCGCCGGCGTCTCCGGCACGGTCGTTAATTTCCCCGTTCTGATCCGCCTGACCGCCTCGAACTTCAACTTCAACGAAGCGCAGGGAAACGGTAACGATCTCCGGTTTGCAAAGACAAACGGCGGCGCGCTCCCCTATGAGATCGAACGATGGGACCCGACGGGCGCGGTCGCGGAGGTCTGGGTTCGGGTCGATACCGTCTACGGCAATGATGCGACTCATGCAATCACGATGTATTGGGGAAACCCGACGGCCCCGGCGACCTCATCGTCAACCGCGGTTTTCGATACCGCCTCCGGATTCCAGGGGGTCTGGCATCTAGCCGAAGTCGGCTCCTCGATCGCCTACGATGCCACGGTGAACCATTATAACGGAACCATGTCGAATGTCGGCGACACGACCGGCATGATCGGCACGGCAAAAAGCTTCAATGGGACTTCAAGCTTAATTGATATGGCCGGTACCGCAAGCGGCAAACTGAATTTCCCGCAATACGGCGTCTATGCAATCTCGGCATGGGTTTTCGCGGACACCATTTTAACGTCGGATCAACATATCGTGGGAAAAGGCAACTGGCAGTACTCCATGAGGGTGAAAGGCTCCCTGAGCAGTCCGCCCGATTCGTTTACTTTTGAAGAGTATACGGTAACTCCCGTCTATCGCTGGGATCGCCGACTGACCCATTCGACCTTGAAATCGTGGAAATATATCGCAGCGATCCGGAAAGGCACTGAGGCATACCTTTACATCGACGGCGTCTGCATGGACAGCGTCGGTCTGTTTTTCAATGATAATTACCAGGATCCCCGGGTCACCACCACCGATTTTTCAATCGGCAGCGCCCCGACCACGCTCCCGCTGTTTTTCATGGGGCTTATCAACGAGGTGCGGGTGTCCAGTATTGCCTGCTCGCCCGACTGGGTAAAATTATGCTTCGAGAATCAGAAGGCCGATGATCAATTGATCACCATGCAATGAGCCGGCAATCCCCTGCCGGAACGGCGGGGGGTCATGGCCACGGATGGCGTGGATACCGTCTCTGCAACTCCCGTTTGATCGCGGGATAGGTGTTTTTCCAGAACGATCCCAGATCGGGCGTCTTCTGGACGGTACGATGGTTGGGAGCGAGGATATCGAACACGCCGCTTATGCGTCCCTCGGCGAGCGTGAAACGGTCGGGATGGCCGATCAGGTCGCCGATCCGGGCGGAGAGTTCGGGCGGGGCGTCTTCGAAGTAGCCGACGCGACCCCTCTTCCCGGAGGGCAGCATGACGGTTTCGGGCGCTTTCCTCTCAATAAAATGGGTCAAGGCCGGACCGAGATACTCCTTCAGCGCGCCGAGCATCGAACCCTTCCGCACCTCGGCAACGGAGACCCTGCCTTCGCAAATGCCGTGGTAAACAAGCTGCCAATCCTCGGCGGTGAATTCCGGTATTTTCTTATCGGGAAAGGCGGCCGCAACCAGCCGGGCGCGCAGGGCAAACTGTACCGCCGCCGGTTCCTCCCGCCGCCACTCCCAGCACGCTTCGATATGCTCGGCGAGAACGGCCGCCATCGCCGCGCCGTGCCGGCCACGGTCGCCGGTCTCACGCCGGTTAAGAACCACGCCGCGGAAACGGGTGACCTCCCCGGCCGATACCGCCTGCCTCGCCTCATCCCATGAGCATTCGACCGAGACGCGGATCTCGTCCCTGAATTCGCGGGCGATCCATGCCGGATCCACCGGGAGGTAGAGCGGAATAACCACTCTCCTTGCGGTTTCCCGTCCGGCCTGTTCATGGATGCTCAGGGCGATAATGAGTTCCGGAAGAACGGACTCCCCGGCGGATTTTGCCGGCATGAAGCGGGCGCTTCGCCGATCCGCAAATTCGTAGACCTTGCCCTCCCCCGCCCGGACGGCGAGCCGATGGCTGAATACGCCTAGCCAGAGCAGGGTCGCCTCCCGGCGTAAGGCCTGCGCATCGAGCGGTTCGTCCGACGAATCCGCCTTCGTGCCGCCGAGGATTCTTCCGATCTGGTTGCAGGTATCGCGCACCTCGCCGCCGCCCCTGCCGAAGCGCTCCGACCGGCCGCCGGTAAAATCCATCGCCTCCTCGAACAGGTCCCGGCTTTCGGTTAATTTCGACTCGCCGGACTCCCAGAGCGCGGCCATGGCGATATTGATCTCCCGGACCTGGACGGTGGGGCTCCGCAGCAGTACCGCGGCGACGGCCGGCTCCAGTGGCAGGCGGCTCATGGCCGTGCCGAGCCG
This sequence comes from uncultured Fibrobacteraceae bacterium, assembly GCA_964651515.1. Classification (GTDB taxonomy): domain Bacteria; phylum Fibrobacterota; class Chitinivibrionia; order Chitinivibrionales; family Chitinispirillaceae; genus BOG-1184. Next base: position 7,365 of record CAZYYB010000043.1, on the reverse strand, counting down.
GGTAAGCGGGTAAAGCGGGCTGTCGGGAACCGGGCGCTCCACCGGAAGCGCCGCATCACCGCTCGCGATCGCCCCGCATCGCACCAGTTCCTCGGCAGCCCGGTCCCATCGGGTTACCGGCGGCGGCGTGAGAAATCGGATCGACGGCGGCTGTTTTCCGCCTTCGCCGCCCCGTGCCCGGACGACTCGTGCCTCGAGGTTGCAGAGGCTCAGCATGGTGCCGGCGAGGTCGAGCCTCATCACCTCGGGTTCGATGGCGGGCGCCATTGCCGCTTCGTCGGCCCGGCTCCAGAGCCGCACGCACCGGCCCTTCTGCACCCTGCCCGCCCTGCCGGCACGTTGCACGGCATTCTGCATGCTGATACGGCCGAGGTAGAGTGTATTGCGCCCGCGTTCGGCGTCGTACCCGGCGATCCGGGCGAGCCCGCAGTCGATCACCGCGGTCACCCCGGGAATCGTGAGCGAGGTTTCGGCCACATTGGTCGAAAGGATGACGCACGGTTCCCTTGCGGGCAGCCGCAGGACCTCCTGTTGTTCATTGAGCGGCATCCTGCCGTGAAGGCACATGGCCCGCATGCCCAGGCGTTTGCAGAGAGGGTGGATGCGGTCGGCAGCACGCTCGATTTCGCGGCTTCCGGGGAGAAAAACCAACACCGACCCGTCGACGCCCCCCGACGTCGCCGTCGAGAGCGCCCGCGCGACCTGTTCGTCGAGCGGTTCGGCGGGTTTGGGCGACTGATAGCACAGGTCGACCGGGTAGGCGCGCTCCGGAACGGACAGGGTTGCGCAGTCGTCGAGATAGGCGCCAAGCTCCGCTGCCGCGAGGGTCGCCGAAAGCACCATGGTCTTCAGATCGGGCCGCACCGAGGCGGAGAGGCGACGCACCCAGGCGAGGGCGCTATCGGCATCGAGCGACCGTTCGTGGAACTCGTCGAAGACGATGATCGAAGCTTCGGCGGCGACGCTGTCGCTGCCGAGCATCTGGAGAAAAGTGCCGTAGGTCAGGAAGAGAACGCGCGTGCGGGGTGATACCGTGCGTTCGAACCGTACCCGGTAGCCCACCTCCTCACCGCAGGGTTGCCCGATCTCCTCGCTCACGCGGAAGGCAAGCGCCCGCGCGGCGATGCGGCGCGGTTCCAGGACGAGGAGTTTACGTTCGGGCGTACACCGGTCGAGGAAAAATTGCGGGATCTGCGTCGACTTTCCGGTACCGGGCGGAGCGGTGACGATAAGGCTTTTGCCGGAATCTAATGAGGAGAGGATTTGGGAGCGGTGGTCGAGAATGGGAAGCATTGAACGTAGAACAGGAAAAGGATGAGAAAGATGCCGGCGTTCCGGCAATGTAGCAAAAGGGCTCAAGATATTGAGCCCCGACGGAAGATCGCTTTGTCGGATTTATTTCAATTGGTTTTTAGCCGAAGACTCCAAAAGACACCGATGCTTCTCCTCTAAGATGCTGGCCGTCCACACCGCGGGGGCAGCGGAATAGCGGCCGCTTCGACCGGTATGCAGCGAGGGGGACACCTCCCCCCTTAGATTTTTTTTCCTTTGATTTTTCATTCTTTCTGTGCCTTATTATTTCAATCGTGTCGCCGTCTTCATCACCGTCACCACCGTCCTCCGGCCTTCGGCTTTTACCGTCGCCGGTTTGACGCTCTTTCCGCCCGATAATGCGCCGGACTTCTCCTGTTCCTCCGGAATAATGGCTTCGAAGGTTCTCCCCGCCGTTGAAACTTTCATTTGCAAAAGAGCAGTCCTGCTTTTCGTGGTCATGGTGACCTCTCCTCCTCTCCCCCGCGTCGCGGAGGAGTTGCAAAAGACGTTAACGAACCGACCATTTCCGGAAATCACGACCCATTTAAACTACATATTTGCGCCGTCCCTTTGGAAGCGTTTTTTTCGGGGACCGGTTTTCATTGACTCCCCTTCCGCTCCCATCGTACTATGAGATGAAGGGGCAGTGGTTCATCTGCCCGATCGCTTCCGCCGGGCTTATACTATCATGAAATTATCCCGATAACTATATGAAAGGCGGACAGTATGACCACCACGACCGGGATCTTTCCCTCGACCCAACTCTCCCTGTTCGATATCATCCCCTTCTGGGGCCTGGTCGTCGATGAGGATGTCCGGATACTCCATTTTAATGCCGCCGCGGTCACATTATTCGGAGGAAATCGGGATCTCCCCCTCCGGCGAAGGACCGGCGATCTCCTGCACTGTCTCCATGCGGCGGATCATGCCGACGGGTGCGGCAGGGGACCCTTCTGCAAGGATTGCATCGTCCGGAATGCGGTGGCTGAGGCATACGACGGGAACCAGGTGATCCGGCGGCGGGCAAAGCTTCAGTTCCTGAACGGCGACATGCCGGTCAGCCTGTATGCCCTCATTACCGCATCGCCGTTTATCTACGAGGGTTTGCCTCTCTGCATGCTCCTCATCGAAGACATCCGGGAGATAGCCGAGTTGCAGCGAATGATCCCCATGTGCTGCAAGTGCCGGAAGGTGCGGGACGAGCAGGACTCATGGATAATGCTTGAGAATTACTTCAAAACCACCTGGGATGTCGATTTCTCACACGGCTACTGCCCCGCGTGCCTCGCCGAGGAGATGAAATTACTCTAGACGTGAACGCTCACTCCCGCCCCGATTTATTTTGAGAGCAGGGCAGTGTTTGATTCCTCAGGCCTTACACCGAAGGGGGGGGTAGTATGATGAAACTGGTCAATGTCCGCGCCAAGGCGAAGCTTCTCGGCATCTCCGATCCGGCGGACAATCGCGACGACCTGATCCGCCAGATACAGAAGTACGAAGGGTACACGGCGTGCTTCAAATCAAAAGAAACGTGCGCCGAAAAGGGGTGCTCCTGGTACCAGGAGTGTATCCCGGCGGGAAAATAAAAATTGTGCTATAGTACTCGTGGCAGGTGATTAATTTATCGGGTGATATGGCTACAACCATAGCTGGTATTCTTGTTGCTCGGGTGGTTCTTTCAAAAGTCAAATTCTTTTTTGTCGGCCGAGCCGGGTCACCCCCGCGATGGGGGAGTGCTACATAAGAAACCTCTGCGAAAAACAGATACATAGAGATTTAGTTTTGGCTTTTCGCGCTTTTTCTTGACAAGAGAATCATGCAAAAGAATCTTTTCCCGTGTTTTTTCTACCTAATGATGGCGTTGCGGAAGTGCCGAGGCCCCGCCTCAAGGCGGGACTGGCCCGGCACTTTCGCTGAAAGGGGTGTGTCGGAGCCGCGTTTCGCGGCTCCGGCCAGGGGGAAACCGCGAAGCGAGTTTCCCCCACCTGAGGAGTAACTTTTATCTTCTAATATCCTTTTAATAATTCTTCCGGGCTCTCCCCTTTTTTCAATTTCTTCAGCCGTTTCAATTCCGCCACCACTGCCGCAAGATCGTTGTTATTTCTTTTATAGAGCTCCTCGAAAAGCGACTTGTCCCCATAGTAGTTCATCCTGACCGCAAGGTAGGCGTTATTGATGTTCGCCTTTTCGATGCCGGTAAAGCGATCGCTCTTGAAATACGTCGAGTAATGGTCCGTCAGCTCCCGTTTGAAAGCGGCGATAATCGCCGCTTTTTCCGCGAGTTTTTCGTCACGGGGGATGTTTTTGCCGTAGACAACCGCGAGCGTATCGTACAGGTCGCGAAGTTTCCGCTCCCAGACCTCGTCGTCGGCCTTTTCGAGAAGCGCCTCCCGGTACGCCGCCGAGGTGTCGCCACAGGTGCTTTTCAGGAACCAGAGCGCCCCGGTTTCGCCGACGAACTCCGCCATCTCCTCGTTGAGCGCGATGCGGTTTTTCAGGAAGACGGTCGCGTGAGTCTCCTCATGGATGATGAGCGAGGCCAGTTCGTAGGGCGTGAAATCGGCCATGAAGGAGTAGACGGGATCGGAGAAGAAGCCGAGGGTGCTGAAGGCGTCGACCGGGCTCATGGTGACGTCGTAACCCCTGCGGCGCAGGCACGCAACCTCCCGGAGCGCGTCTTTGCGATCGAAGAATCCCTTGTACGGAAAACCGCCGAAAAACGGGAAATGCCAGATATAGGGCGCAAAGCGGTCGGCTGCCGATGCCGCCACCACATCGACCAGGTACTGCTTTTTTATGGTAATGAGGGTGGAATAGTTCCTGTTCCGGGTGAGGCCGATCGAATCGAAGGCGAACTTCCTTATCGCAAGCGTCCGGTCGAGGAACCGCCTCTTTTTGACGTCGAGCGACGTATCCTTCAGCGCATGCGCGATGGGACGCGCGCTGAAGGAGTACTTTGTCACATAGTAGCCTTGCTTTGCAATATAGCAGTCGGCCAGCAGGGCGAGCCCGGCGGTAAGGGCAATCAAGAGCAACCGGATACGCGCCACAGGGCTCCCCGGGAGGCGGCGGTGAGGGATCAGGATGTTTTGTACAGGCCGCTCTCCGACCGTACCAGCTCCATGGTTCTGATCGGCTTGAAGTTCTCCCCGTAAATCGCGACGGATACGCTGCGATCCAGAAGCGTCAGCAGGCCGAAGCTCGGCGGCATATTCTTGTCGAGCGGTCCCTTGAGATGGCCGGGATTGATGTACAACCTGCCGTCGAGGAGCCTTATCTCCTCCTTATGGGTATGCCCGCTCACGATGATATCGGATCGCCGGAGATCTTCTTTGGTCGCGTCTTTCTCGTAACTGTGCGTGATCAGGATGGTTAAACCCTGGACCTGTTCGAAGAGCTTCGCGGGAAGCGATCCGTCCTTGTAGCGGTTGTCGTAGAGCCCGGGAACCTGCACGATTTCGATGAAACGATCGCCGAGACACTTGACATCGTCGTAGTCGTCGCCGAGGTGGTAGAGCACCGCGATCTTCTGCCGCTGGATAAGCCAGTCGGCCGTGCTTTCGAGGAGCCCGATATTTCCATGCGTGTCGCTGATTATGCCGATTTTCATATATCCCTCCCTACCCGGTGTACTCCGGTGATCTCTCTACAACCTGCTGCGAAGTTCCTCGTACGAATCGAGGTAGCGGTAGATCCGTTCCTTTACTTTTTCCGCCGTATAGCCGAACTTTTCATCGAGGATCTTATAGGGCGCCGATGCGCCGAACCGGTCCAGCCCGGAAACATGGCCCAGGGGGCCGACGACCGCGCCGAGGGTTACCGGCAGCCCGGCAGTGAGGCCGAAAACCGGCGTACGGGGCGGAATCACCGAATCGCGATAGGCAACCGATTGTTCGAGGAAGAGCGCTATCGACGGCAGCGATACCACGCGCGCCATAATGCCGCGTTCGGCGGCGATGATGCGGGCGGCATCGACCAGCGTCGATACTTCCGACCCGTTGGCGGCAAGGACGATGCCCGGTTTGTCGTCGCAATCCGCGGCAATATAGCCTCCGAATTTCGATTGTTGGGCAAGCTCGTAGCGGGAGGTCCCGTTCCGGCCCGGGATGTCGGCGATATTCTGGCGCGAGAGCAGCAGGGCACAGGGTCCCTCCATGCATGACAGGGCCATCTCCCAGGCCGTTACCGTTTCGATTGCGTCGGCCGGCCGCAGAACCAGCATGCTGCGCCTTCCTTCCGGCGTCTTCAGCTGTTCGAGGAGGCGGAGCTGCGCTTCCTGCTCCACCGGCTGATGGGTCGGACCGTCTTCGCCGACCCGGAAGGAGTCGTGCGTAAAGACATATTTGACCGCCAGGCCCATGAGTGCCGCAAGCCGGATGGCGGGTTTCATATAATCGGAAAAAGTGAAGAAGGTACCGCAGACCGGAATGACGCCGCCATGCGCGGCGATGCCGTTCATCACCGCGGCCATGGTGAGCTCGGATACGCCCGCCTGCAGGAACGCCCCGCCGAAATCCCCCTTTTTGAGAGGGCGCGTGCCCTTGAGGAATCCGTCGGTTTTATCGCTGTTTGCCAGGTCGGCCGACGAGACGATCATGTTGCCGACTTTTTTTGCGAACTCGGCCAGCACCACCGCCGATGCGGCGCGCGTCGCGCTGCCCGGCTTGACCGGGATGGATGCCCAGTCGATGCCGGGCAGGGTGCCGGTAATATAGCCGTCGAGAAGCTTTGCGGCGGCCGGGTTTTCATTTTTCCACGCGGCGGCGAGATTCCGGACTGCCCGGCACTCCTCCGTTTTCCGCGAATTCACCGCTTTATAGTACTCCGCCACTTCGGGAAATACTGCAAAGGGCCTGGCTGCATCGCCGCCGAGATGCGCAACGCTCTTCTCAAACGAAGCGCCCGCTTCGGAGAGCGGCATGCCGTGCGTCGATACCTTGCGTTCAAAGGCCTCGCCGCCCTGGGCGAGCGCGCCTTTCCCCATGATGGTCTTGCCGATGATGAGCGTCGGCCGCCCGGTTTCGGCGCGAGCCTCGTCCAGCGCCTTCCGGATCTGCTCCTGGTTGTGGCCGTCGATCTCGATGACCCGCCATCCCCACGCCTGGTACTTCCGGCCGGTATTCTCGCTTGTCACTTCGGCCGTGACCGTGGAGAGCTGGACGTCGTTCGAATCGTAGAACATGATGAAATTACCGAGACCGAGGTGTCCCGCCAGCCGGCCGACCCCCTGGGAGATCTCCTCCTGAACGCCGCCGTCCGAGATGTAGGCATAGGTTTTATGGGCCATCCATTCGCCGAACCGGGCCGCAAGGAACCGTTCCGCGATGGCGGCGCCAAGTGCCATGGCATGCCCCTGCCCGAGGGGCCCGGAGGTGTTCTCGATGGCGCGGAGCACGTCGCGCTCGGGGTGGCCGGGTGTGGCGCTTCCCCACTGCCGGAAGTTCTGCAGGTCGTCGAGAGCCACGTGCCCGGTAAGAGCGAGCTGGGCATAGAGCATGGGAGACATATGGCCGGGGTCCAGGAAAAAACGGTCGCGGTTGAACCACGCGGGATCGGCCGGATCGTACCGCAGATATTCGGAAAAAAGAATATTGATGAAATCCGCGCCGCCCATGGCCCCTCCGGGATGGCCGGATTTGGCCTTTTCCACCATGGCCGCCGCAAGGATCCGGATATTATCAGCCGCCCTGTCCACCAGTTTCGCATCGATCGTCATAGGTCCCCTTTATTTTTTTTATAGAGAGAGTGCATCCCGCATTGTACCGCACCGCGAAAATTGCCGGTCGTCCCGCCGCCTTTCCGCCGTGCATCACCCTCCCCGCGCTGCGGGAAAGGTATTCCAGACCTTAAAAGATACTTTTTTCCCTCATTTTGCGGTGGAAATTATTACAGCGCGACCGCCCCGCGGGCGACGGCGCCTCGGGGAAAAAAGCGTGCATGAAGTATCTTTTTTGAAAGCGGAAGGTCGGGCAATCGCTGTAACGCACAGGATTAGACGTTGCAGAGGAAAGTCCGGGCACCACAGGACAGGATACCTTGCGATGAGTAAGG
>CAZYYB010000042.1:0-26644 GCA_964651515.1 uncultured Fibrobacteraceae bacterium | reverse complement strand
ACCACCATGATGAGCGAGATGACGAGGAAGATGATGAGCCGTTCGAGCTTCATCCATTTGAAGAGGGACTTGTTCTGCGACTCCCAATCGGTTGACCGGTAGGGATACCCGCCGAGCGTTTCGGTTATGCGTTCGGCGGTCTCGCCGGCGGTAAACAGATTCGTCGTCTTGATCTGGATTCCCTCGACGCCGGTAACGTTGAAGAGCTTCTGCGCTTCCGGGATGGCCACATACACGAGGTTGAGGTCGTACTCGTACATGCCGGTCTCAAAGATGCCGGTAACGGTGAACCGCTCCATTTTTGGGGTGGGTTCGGCCTCCCCGTGCGAGGCGGCGAGCGCCATGAGCACAACCTCGGAGCCCTGGCGGATGCCCATCTTGTCCGCGAGCCCGATGCCGACGACGATGCCGGGGAAGATCCGGTCGCGGGTCGATTTCGCCGGCCCGAGGGAGAAACGGCCGATGGAGGTTTTCGCCGCAATATCGGTAACGCCCGGTTCGAGGGAGTCGTTCACCCCCATGATGAGCACCCCCTCCTGCGCGTCCTCATGCTCGATGCCGCCCTTGCCGGTGATATAGGGTGCGGCAGCCGTCACGCGGGGCTGACGAAGGATCACCCCGCGCAGCGAGTCGGCGTTGCCGATGTAGGAGTCGCCGAACTGGAAAATCTTGGCATGCGCGAGTGTGCCGACGATGCGGTCGCGCACCTCTTTTTCGAAGCCGTTGGCGACCGAGAGCGCGATGATCAGCACGAAGCTTCCCACCCCGACCCCGAAAGCGGTGATGTAGGTTCCCACCTTGCGGCGGCCGCGCAGGTACCGGAATGAGATGAATCGTTCGAAGGAAATCATAGGGGGGTATCGGGCCCTATTCCGCATCCGGACGAAGCAGGGGGAACAGGATCGTATCGCGCAGGGTCGACGCATTGGTCAGGAGCGCGACGATGCGGTCGACTCCCATGCCCCATCCGGAAATGGGCGGCATGCCGTACTCCATGCACAGGACGAAGTCGTTATCGACCTCCATGGCGTCGGCATCGCCCATGGCGCGCGCCTCGGCCTGCTGCCTGAACCGCTTAGCCTGGTCGATCGGATCGACCAGCTCGGAGTAGGCGTTGACAATCTCCCAGCCGTTGACCACGAGCTGGAACCGGTCGGCAACCGCCGGGTTCGCGTCGTCCGTACGCGCGAGCGGGGAGAGGTCGAGCGGGTGGTGGGTGATGAACACCGGCTTAATGAGCTGCGGCCGGGAAACTTTCTTATAGAGAAGATCGATGAGCGTTCCGCGGCCGGTTTTTGTGACGTCGACCCCGGCTTCGAACCTGATCCCCTTTGCCTCGATGGCCGCCGCGAGCGAGTCGCGATCGGGGAAGGCGTCGATATCGATGCCGCAGTCGCGGATGAGCAGGTCGCGGAACGAGATCCTCGGCCAGTCGCCGCCGAAATCGATCACCGTGTTTTCGTAGGTCAGTTCGAGTCCGCCCGAAACCGTTTGCAGGAGGTGCTTGAGGAGTGTCTCGGTAAAGTTCATATTGTCGATGTAGTTCCAGTAGGCGCAATAGTACTCGAGCAGCGTGAAGTCGGGCAGGTGCGAGGCGTCGACGCCCTCGTTGCGGAAGCTGCGCGCGAACTCGTAAACGCGGTCGAAGCCTCCGGCGATGGCACGTTTGAGATAGGTCTCCGGCGCGATACGCAGAAAGACATCGATATCGAGCGCATTGTTGTGCGTGACGAACGGCCGCGCGAGCGCGCCGCACGCCTTGTTCGAGAGCACCGGGGTGTCGATCTCCATGAAGCCGTTCGTATCCAGAAAATCGCGGATGGTTTTTATGATGAGCGTCCGCTTCTTGAAACGCGCGCGCGACTCCGCCGAGCTTATCAGGTCGAGATAGCGCCTCCGGAGCCGCAGCTCGGGATCCGCAATCCCGTGGAATTTTTCGGGCAGCGGTCGCAGGGACTTCGAAAGGAGCGTGCAGCTCTCGGCATCCACGGTTTTTTCCCCGGTCCGCGTGGTGAGCATGGTGCCGGTGACGCCGATGAAATCGCCGACGTCAATGTCGCGCATGATGGCGTCGAACGCCGGCCCGAGCCTGTTTTTCTGGAGCGCGAACTGAACCTTCCCGTCGCAGTCGTAGAGGTGCCCGAAGGCGAGCTTGCCGAAACTGCGAAGGGCTACCATGCGCCCGGCGACCGATACCGGGCCGCATCCGTCGGGCAAAGCAACCGCCTCATGCAGCCGGTGGGTCCGCTCGAAGCGGTCGGGGTAGGGGTTCACGCCCTGCTCGCGCATGGCGGTGGTTTTTTCGATGCGTATCCGCATCTGTTCGTTGGTGTCGGTCTGTGGTTCCATGTTCAGCGGTCCGTCTGGTAGAGAGGGGAGAGGGGGATAAGCGGTAAAAAATACTTCAGGGGGGATTTTGGAGGAGGAGGCAGGAAGAATGTCGGATGATGGCGGTCCAAGCTGGAAAAATGGTCCGCACCGCGATTTTATTGATTTATGCAACTAAGAGGTGTTTTTGTTATTTACTCGCCAGAAGCCGCTCCAACATCGACTCCTTACGCCGCCGTGAGGGACGCCAGATAAACCTGCACGAGGTGCACTTGATCCGGCGCTTGCCGGCGAGGGTGCGCATCGGGGCGAAGAAGAACGGGTCGTAGTATTCGGTGGCAATGCTTCCGCACTTCGGGCATGCGGCGGAAGGTGGATTCCAGAAGGAGTCCCATAGCTCCCGCATCCTGCCATGGTGGTGACTTGACGACTGACTTCGGGAGGAGTGGTGTCCATGATGGGAATGGGGCATGGCGATCGCTCGATTCGATAGTTTTATGGTCATTTCTTCAACAACAATAACATGTTGCCGCACGACGTGCAAGTCCTGCCGACGATGGTGCCGCCGCCGGAAACGGGTGAAGTCCGCTTCAGGGAGCTACGCGGAACCGGTTCACCGGAGTAGCATTGTTCCACCCTTCCCCGGAATGGCCCTTGACATGCCACCAGCAGGTTGCTCCGGAAGGGAGGGACGTGCCGCAAACGGCGGCGGTATCGAGCAGCGTATCGCTGAAGATCACCGATGCAAGGGCGGAATCCCCGCCCGCCTCGACGATGTACCGGTCGATACCCGTCGGTCCCCTGGTCCAGAGAAATGCCGCGCCGTCGGAGGGCACGGTGCCCGAGTCCTTCGGGGACAGCAGGCGAATCGGAAGCGGGGGAGTGCTCGTTGCCGTGAAGCTGGCCAGCGCCGAAATGCCGTTGATGACATAGGTCGCCCCGGAGGTCGGGTGGAACATGAATTTCCCGGTCGCCGATCGGATCGCGGTAGTATTGTAGGTCACCGTGGCCCTGGCCTCTCTCCCGTGCGTGGAATCCCAGACACGGTACTGCATCGAATCGCCTATTTTCATGCCGCCGAGTTTTGGATTCTGCGGATCGGCGCCCCAGATATTCAGCACAATGTTTTTGCCCGGACCCTTCCATTTTGCGCTCCACAGGCACTCCCCGTCAGGGGTGAATGCGGCAATCTCGTCCCCCGGACTAAGCGGCCTGCCGTCGATGGTCGGATTGATGGACGCAAGAATCGCCACGGTCATGTCGTTGCCGGTAATCGCGTGAACCGGATAGTGACTCACGCTCTTGATATTTGCGGGGTTTACCGCGCCATGACTTACCATGGTCGAATCGGCCGGCCCGGCCTTCGACGCGGATGAATGAAGCACCGCCCTTCCGGGCGAGGTTTGGGCGCTGTCCTGTGCCGGGAGTATGGTGAAAAATCCGGAGCACAGGCAGAGAGAGAAAATAGCGAGCGGGATATTTTTCATTTGAACTCCTGAGAATTTCTGAAAAACATATCATTACCGTGACCGATTTTTTAAAATATATAATTGCGGAAATATGAGGAGCACTTAAAGAGCGGGGCGGGGACCGGGCGTGACGGGGAGAACCGAAAAAATGCCCTACAGTGATGTATTTTCAATAGATACGGCGGCGCGGCAGGTCGCGGCCGCCCGTTTTTCGATCCACCCGAGGAGAGACCCATGGCCCGGTCCTATGGCGATTTAATTGAAAAAAGAGTCCCCATCATTTTCGACGGCGCGCTGGGTACCGAGGTGCAGAAGGAGAGCCTTCCGGTCGCAGCGTTTGCCGGGCATGACGGGTGCAATGAGATCCTCAACCTGACGCGCCCCGACGTCATCCGCGGGATTCATCGCTCTTACTTCGATGCCGGGGCCGATGTCGTCACCACCAATACCTTCGGCGGCAACCGACCCAAGCTTGCCGAGAAGGGGCTGGAAGAGAAACGCTATGCGATAAATATGGCCGGCGTGCAGCTCGCCCGGCAGGAGGCCGAAAGTGCCGGTAAGGCGGGACGATTGTGCCTGGTCGCCGGTTCGATGGGGCCGACCGGCTCCCTGCCCTCATCACGGGACCCTTCGCTCAATCTCCTTACCTTCGATGTTCTGGCCGATATTTATGAGGAACAGGCCGCGGCCCTGCTCGACGGAGGAGCCGACCTGCTTCTCCTTGAAACCTCGCAGGACCTGCTCGAAATCCGGGCGGCCATGCATGGCATACGGCGGTTGTTTTCCCGGAGAGGGACGAGGGTTCCGCTGCACGTCCAGTGCACCATGGACGTGACCGGACGAATGCTTCTCGGGAGCGATATCGGCGCGTACCTCGGCGCGGTCGCCTTCGGGGCGGATGCGGTGGGCATGAACTGCGGTACCGGGCCCGCCGAAATGGCGCCGCAGATCGAACGGCTGCTCGCTTCGACCGATCTGCCCATCGTCATGATGCCCAATGCGGGCATGCCGGTCAATATCGATGGCCGTGCGGTCTATGCGCTGACCCCGGCCGAATTCGCCGCGAGCGTTGTGCCGCTGGTCGTTGAACAGGGCGTGCCCATGGTCGGCGGTTGCTGCGGTACCACGCCGGACCATATCCGCGAACTGAAACGAAGCCTCGCCGGGAAGCGGGTGGCTGAGCGGCGGTCGAATAAAAGCTCCTGCTTTTGCGCCACCGGGATTGCGGGGGTCGACCTCGAACGCCTGCTCCGGCCGATCATCATCGGCGAGCGCTGCAATGCGCAGGGGTCAAAGAGAACCAAGGAACTCATCCTCGCCCGGAACTGGGACGAGCTTTACCGGCTTGCCGAGGACCAGGTCGGCAGGGGGGCGAGCCTCCTCGATCTCTGCGTGGCAATCAACGAGCGCGACGACGAGGTGGAGACGATGCAGGAGCTCGTCTCGTGGCTTGCCGACCGCGTCGGTGCGCCCTTTTGCATCGATTCCACCGATGCGGCGGTACTGGAAGTCGCTCTCAGAATGAGTCCGGGCAGCGTCATGCTCAACTCCATCAATCTGGAAAAGGGGGGCGAGCGGGCGAGACGGGTGTTGCGGAGTGCCGTAGATTTCGGCTGCCCGGTCATTGCGCTGACCATCGATGACCAGGGGATGGCGAAAACGTTAGAGCGCAAGATCGAGCTTGCGGCTCGCCTTCGAGATCTGGCCTGCACGGAATTCGGCCTGCCCGGGCACTATCTCTATATCGATCCGCTCGTGCTGACGCTCGCAACCGGAAACCCGCAGGATGCCGATGCCGCCGCGGTCAGCCTCGAAGCGGTGCGCAGAATCAAGGCCGAGCTCGGCGTGCGCACGGTAATGGGGGTGAGTAATGTCTCCTACGGCCTCTCTCCTGCGGCACGACGCATCCTGAACACTCTCATGCTCCACCATGCGGTAGAGGCGGGGCTCGATGCCGCAATTTTCAATCCGCTGCATCGCGACGACATCTCCGCCTGCGATCCTGAGGCCAGGCGGCTCGGCGAGGCACTGCTTTTTAACCGTTCCGCCGATGCCCTGCAAAGGTTCATCCGCTATTTCGAGGTTTCCGCCCCGGCCGACAGGGTGAAGGTCCGGAGGGAGCCCATCGAGACCCTGACCCCTGCGGAAACGCTGCGGCAGGCTATTCTGCTGCGGGATCGGCGCTATGTGGCAAAGTCGGTCGAAACCCTGCTGGCGGACCACTCCGCAGCGGAGATCCTCGAAACCATCATGCTTCCGGCAATGGATGAGGTGGGTAAACGTATGGCTGCCGGAACCATGATCTTACCGTTTGTGCTCCAGGCCGCCGAAGTCATGCGCGAGGCCCTGACGCTGCTTGAACCGCTCCTGAAAAACGACATCACGAGGAGCAAGGGGAAGGTGATCCTGGCGACCGTTTTCGGGGATGTTCATGATATCGGCAAAAACCTGGTCGGCTCGATCATGCGGAACCAGGGATTCGAGGTGATCGACCTCGGCAAACAGGTCGCACTCGAGACTATTGTCAAGGCGGTCGCCGACTTCCGGCCCGATGCGGTGGGGCTCTCGGCGCTTCTGGTCACCACCTCGCGCGAGATGATCGCCTGCGTTCGCGAATTCGCCCGGCTCGGGCTTGCGGTACCGGTACTCATCGGCGGTGCCGCGGTGAGCGGCGCATTTGCCGCGCGTATCGCGCAGCTCGAAGACGGGACCTCGTATAAGGGCGGCGTCTACTTCTGCCGGGATGCATTCGAGGCATCGCGGATCATTGAGCGGACAAGGGGAGGAGAGGTGCCGAAGATGCATGAAGCCGTTCCCCCGGATCAGACGAAGGCCGCCGGCGCTCCCGAATCGATGCCGGCATTTGAGCCCGACGAGTGCGCCGAACCGCCGTTTTACGGTACCGGAGCGGTGCTCCGCTGGGATACTCTCCCGCTGCTCGAAAAAATCGTCCCGTCCCGCCTGTTCAAGGCATGGTGGGGAGGAGGACGGCTCGGTGAACAGGTTTACGCCGAAGCCGAAAAAAAAGATTTCAAGCCCGCCTTCGAAAAACTGCGGGATCTGATTGCCGGCTCATCGCTCCTCGACCCGGCGGCCCTCTACGGTTTCTTCCCGGTCATTACGGATGCGGAACGGGTGATCCTTCTCGATCCAAACGATTTCCACACCGAAATGGCGGCGTTTACCTTTCCGCGCATGCCGCGGTCGGGCAACCGTTCCCTGGCCGATTATCTGCGGCCCGAGGGCGACTTCCTCGCCCTGCAGGCGGTGACGATCGGGCCGGGCCTGAGCAAACGGGTGGGCGAGCTGTTCGGAGAGGAGAATCGTTACAGCATGGGGTATTTCCTCAACGGGCTCGGCAGCTACCTGACCGAAGAGCTGGCCGAACGGGTGACCGGGGAGATCCTCCGTCTGCTCGGACTTCCGCCCGGGAGAGGGAGACGGTACAGCTTCGGGTATCCGGGCATGCCGCCGCTCGATGACCAGAAGAAACTGTTCGAGATCATGGCGATCGAGGAGCGACTCGGCATTACGCTCACGGAACGGTTTCAGATGGTGCCGGAACATTCGACGGTCGGGATATTCATCAGGCATCATGATGCGAAATACCTGGTTTAAAATCACGGTTTAATAGTCGCCGGGCAGATGGCAACTATTCTTCCTGTTCTTTCGCCTCATCCCAGTATCGATCCATCTCTTCGAGCGAAGTCGCGGCCATATCTTTTCCCGATTGCGCGATCCGATCTTCGATATGGCGGAATCGCCGGGCGAATTTATGGGTGGTTTTGCGCAGGGCGTCTTCGGCGCAGATGTGGTGGTGGCGGGCCACGTTGACCAGGGCAAACATGATGTCGCCGAGCTCCTCCTCGGCATGTTCCTGCCTGCCGCTCTCAAGCGCTTCGCGGAACTCATTGAACTCCTCGATGACCTTGTCGAGCACCGGCTTGACCTCGGTCCAGTCGAAACCCACGCGCGACACGCGGCGCTGCATCTTTTCGGCGCGGAACAGCGCGGGCATCGCTTCCGGAATGTCGTCGACGATATACTTGCAGGTTTTCTTTTCGAGTTTCTTGATTTTTTCCCAGTTCTGCAGCACCTCGGTCGATGAGGAAACCTCGGTCTCGCCGAAGACGTGGGGGTGACGCCTGATGAGTTTTTCGCTGATGTCGGCGGCAACCTCTTCGATCGTGTATTTCCCGTCGTCGGCGGCGAGCTGGGCGTGCAGCACGACCTGCAGCAGCAGATCACCGAGCTCTTCGCGCATTTTTACATCATCGTTCTCTTCAACCGCCTCGAAGAACTCGTACGATTCATCAAGAAGGCAACTCAAAAGGCTTCGGTGCGTTTGCTCCCGGTCCCACGGGCAGCCGTCGGGCGCGCGCAGTCGGGCGACTATTTCGATAAATCGATCGACCTCTTTTCCCATTATTTCTCCTGGTAATCGCTGAAGAACAGGCATTTTATGATATTCAGGCCGTCTATTCCAGCCATGCTCCCTTGCCGGGCCTGACGACCACGGGCCCGGAACCGGTCAGGTCAACTATGGTCGACCCGACCGGTTCCGGTAACGGTCCGGCATCGAGCATCGTTTCGACCTCATGCTGCGCCGCAGACAACACCAGTTCCGGGTCGCCGCGCATCGCCTCCGGTAGATTGATCGAGGCATTGGCAAGCGGCACGCCGACCAGCGTTACCAGTTCCTGGATTGCCGGATAGAGCGGGATGCGTACACCGATGGTTTTCCGCTTCGGTGAAATTTTTTTCGGTACGAAATTGGTGGCCGGCAGGATAAAGGTGAAGGGTCCGGGGAGATAGCGCTTCATGAGCTTGAAATGAGCGTTGCTCATGATCGCATACTCTGAAATCTGCGCGAAATCGCTGCAGATAAAGGAAAAAAGTCTCGTCTTGTCCTTATGGAGAATACGGCTGATCCGTTCCAGGGCCTTGGGATTCGTGATGCTCGCGCCCATCCCGTAGACCGTGTCGGTCGGATACACGGCGATTCCGTTTTGATTTTTAAGGATTTTAGCAACGGATTCCAGGTGCCGCCGCTGCGGGTTGATTGGATGGATCTTATAGACGATCATAGAGAAAAAAAGATACATTCCCGCACCGGGCCGATCGTTTGGTGCCCTTCCCGACATACCCTGTTGCCACTCTATTCCCGGCCGACCGACGCCGCAGCCGCCCGGAAAACCGTCGCAAACCCCCAGCGGCTCCGCCGACGGCCGGGACCGCTGGACAGGTATTTGTAACTCCTTAATATTACGCGTTGTATTTTATCTATTCCGCCTGAATTCAGGTCCCGGACGGCCACGCCACTCTCAACGAGGAGGATGAGTGAGAGGAAAAATCTTTGTTCTTGCTGCAGCGATCATTTTTTCGGGGTGCGCATCCTATACCCAGCTCAAGCCCAAACCGAAAATTGCCGAAGAAGAATCCGGGTATCTCGAATTGAAAAACGGCAAGAACAACTTCAGCCTCAAAAAAGACGCGAAGTATTACATCTCATTTCCGGCCCCTCAGTACGATCACTTCTACCTGGTCCTGACGAGTCCGGAAAAGAGCGGGTTTTCCGATGCTTTTACCGCGGAATTTGCCAAAAAACGGCCGGGCGCCATGATAGCCGACGAGACCTGGTCGCCTGATACGATGAGCGTGTTCCCGGTCGACCGGAGCCATGGGACCTATTACTGGCTGATCCGGAAGGTCCCGGCCAGGATTGAAAAGGTCACCTTGCGGTACCGCTATGTTCCGCAGTGGCGTTTCAAGTTCGAGCATAAGTACGACTCCTACCGGCAAACCCTTCTGAAGAACCGGGTGGACCGCACCGTCTACAACGCCCTGGGCGTTACCCTGCACCTCGATGATTTCAATTATGCACTGGTCATGGATTCGGTTTCGAAGCATACCGCGGAACTCTTGCTCGTCAAAAAGGATCTTGCCGACCTCGAGAGTATTTTCCCGCCCAACGTGGTGAACTCCGTCGATCTCGCCTACCGCAACTACCAGGAGTTGAAAAAGAGCCTCGACGACGAACTCCTGTTCCAGACCAGCTACGTCGGCGCACTCGGCTTTTTCTCCCGCGAATACCAGACCCGCAACAACCCGTATGCCTTTCTCGGGTATATCGACGACTTCACGGCTTATTTCGCCAAAAAGGCCGACCTGCCGGAGCCGATTCTCCGGGAAAGCCGGGACTATTTACAGAAGAGGCTATCCGAGGTCCCGCCGTTTCTCGATTCGCGGATTCAGAACAAGGATGACGCCGACCCGTTCGATACCGCCTACCTGCGCAGGGGGGCGCTCCGGAAGGTCGACACCCTTTATGCCGCCGCCGGGATCACCATTACCCCCGAGTTCGCGGCGGTCCTGAAGTTTATAACGGAATTTGACGACAAGAGCCGCCAGCGGTTGAAGATCCGCGATTCGCTGGACCTGATCGCGAATCAGGTAAAGGCCTGTCCGAACATGCCGCCGGACGAGTTCTTCAAGGGGATCAGCGTGCGGGTCAACGCTCTCCAGTCCGGCGCGCCGACCGGGATCGACGGCGCGTACGGCGAGTACCAGAATTTTCCCTGCTCAAAACGACTCAACCAGGAGCTCGGGACGATCAATACCGTTCTCCTGCAGCTTGCCTCGCTCTACGGCGATGCCGCAAGCCTCGTCATGCAGTTGAATGCATTGAAGGCGCAGGGCGAGTATGAAAGCATGATCGTTCTCCTGAAGCAGAACGCCTCGTTGAACTTTCTTATCGATAAGTACCGCGATCTCGACCGGCTCTCCCTCGGTCAGCTGTCGGACAGCATCGGCAGCGCGCTGGCGCTCTCCCGCTGGGCCACCGCCGAAAGCGACCTGCGAAAGCTTTCCGGCGATCAGGACTTTCTCGACCCCGCGTCTGCCGGGCTCAAGGACGATGCGGTCCGCAATTATGAGGATTCGCTTTACTCGAAGGTCGAACGGACAACGCGCAGCCGGGTGGATAAATTCTGCGAGGACAATGTGGCGACCTACGAGAACATCGACTCGCTCTATGCCGATTCGGTATTCCTGCCCGCCTACAACATCACCTTCTCGTCGGGCACCAGGAAGGATCTCGTGGCGCGGCAGAACCGGCTCGCCGCCGACCTCGAAAATATCAAGGCGACGGACTTCCCGGCAAAATCAATCCGCCTTCTCTACGACCAGCTGGTTAAATCGCCCGACGACAACGGCGTCTTCAAGGCGAGGGCCATCGTCGCCCATGGGAAGCACTATACCGGCAGCGACAAAGAGATCGAAAAACGGATAGCCGAGGCCGATCCGAAGGTCGCTAAATGGATCACGAAAGCCAAGGAGCCTCGAAGGGTGTTCGTCGTTCCGGTGACGGATAATCAGCACGGTAAGAACAAGTACGTCGTTCGTTTCAACATCGATATCCCGACCGATGCGGTTTTTCCCGTTTACGAGGTAAACATCAGGTTGCCGCGCGAGGTGGCGCAGAACGCCGCTGCGGAGCAGTGGTACGACGAGATCAGCTGCAACAAGGTCCCCCTGAAGAACGAGGGGCGCTTCACCATCACCGCGCCGACGGCCGCCAACGATTACGAATGCCAGATTGCGCCGGTGCAGATGAACAAGGGACAGGCCAATGTGCTGGAAATAGAGTTCCGGTACAACGCATTCAAGGTGTAGCAGGTGAGCGTGATGGTTCAGAAACCCATTATCAAGAAGAACTGACCGGTTCCAACCAAGGAGATCGAGCAATGAAGAAACCCGTTGTCGGCATCGCAATCGCCCTGGCCGTGCTCATCATCGGCGCGGCGGTATACTGGTTCGTTTTCCGGAAAAACCTGAACGACCAGATCGTCATTCCCTATATCGCCCACCAGAAGCCCCGCATCGATCCGCACGTGCCGAGTTCGGTTCCCCTGGCCGACAAGCTCGCCGACGTGGTATTCGACGGTCTCTTTAACGTCAAGGCCAGCGCCAGCGGTATCGTTTATGAAGACGGCCTCGGCGAGTATAGGGGCATCGACAACAACAGCGTCGTCTCCATCCGGCTCAAGCCGAACCGGAAGTGGCACGCCAGTTTCTCGGTGGCCATGGATAAGAAAAAAAGTACCATCACCCCGAAGGCGGAGGTCGATTTTACCGCCGAGGATCTCAAGTTTACGCTCCGGCGGATCCAGTCGCTCGGCAGCCTGTCGCCCGATTTTATTCTCGTTTCGCAGGCGGTTCCTGATTTCTCCTTCAGCGGTCCGGATGAGAACGGCGAGGTGAAATTCCAGTTCAGGGGCGACCGCGTGTGGACCGCAGGCGATATCAAGGAGGTGCTCTGCTTCAAGATCCTGCCCGCCTCCTCCGAAATGGATGCCCCGGAGTATACGAACGGCACCGGGCCCTACCTGCGCTGCGGCGAATACGAGGATGCCGTTTACTTCAAGAAAATGCCCGGCGGTCCGGCGAATATCGCGAACTTCATCCTGAACCCGTTCATCGATAACAGCACCTATACCACCGAGCTCAAGAATAAAAATATCAACGCCCTGCTGTCGACCCCTTTCGGCTCCCTGTCGCCCATCCTGCGCGACAGCACCGAGTTCTTTTACAAATCGAGCATCGCCACGACCTTTTTCGCGCTCTACTTCAATACGGGGCGGCTTTCCCTCGACCAGCGCAGGGCGGTGCGCAAGCTCGTCAACAACCGCGCCATCATGGACCGTTTCTTCAAGATCGGGACCCCGCAGCAGCGACATATCGCGAATTACCGGGGCGCGGGAGACAACTACGACGAGAACCTCAATTACAGCGTCTTTCCCTCCACCTCCTACTACATCGACGAGAAGGTCGTGAAACCCGATACCGCCGCGCAGGCCGAGGGCGATCTTTCCACACTCCCGGATACCGTCCGGATCCAGACCTGCCTCAATTTCGACTTCCGCGAGGAACTCTCGGACCTTGTCGACATCCTCAACGATCCGGGTATGTTCCACGGCAAGATCAAGGTCAGCGCGGTATCGAACGACGAGATCGGAAAAGGCACCTACGATGCGGTCCTGGTGCCGGTCTCGGGTTACCGCAACAATTTCCTGTTCGATCTGTACAATATCTTCCTCCGCGCCCCGGATTTCGGCACGCACCGCATCAATCTCCAGACCGCCGTCGATGCGAAGGGCGCCCAGGTGATCGACGACCAATCATTTACCGCCGACAAGAATTTCTTCCGGCTCGACCTTTCCCGCGACTCCCCGGACCATGCCGAGGTGAAGCAGCTCCTCGATTACATCTACCTGTTCATGTCGACCCACGAGATCGGCGACAAGCAGCAGGGCGCCATCCTCATCGACGGGCTGGAGTCGAAACTTGCGCTCGGCGCCTGGCTGTTTTCGCTGCCGTCGCTGGCGTATTTCAGCACCCAGTTCGACCCGGCTTCCATCGATATCTACGGCACCGCGTCGCAGTTGTCGACGGTGGGGAAGTGGCAGGAGCGGAAGAAGTAGGGAGGAATTGTCCTGTTATGCAACGCCCTCTTCTGAAACAGAAGAGGGCGTTGGATGAGATCGACATTGCAGAAAGACAAATAAACATAGGAGCATATCTAAATGGCGATCATGCTTCAGACCGGCCGGGCAAAAGACCGGGACCGGCTTATGAAGTTTATTGACGAAACAGATGTTGATGAAAGGCTCCTCTCCGCGATCCTTGAAAAACACCATCTCGCCGATTCGTTCAAAGAATTCAAGAGAAAATACTATGGAAGCTGAATCATCCCTTCCTCAAGCGACCGACGACGATTCCGTCGCCGGGATATTTGACCGGATAAAGGAGTTCCATCGGCGGCAGGCCCGCTTGCCCGTCGAAGAAAAAATCAGGATTCTTATCGAATTGCAGAAAATAGCGGTTACCGTTCGTCCGGAGAAACAAGCGGACCATCGGCGCCGGCAGGTATGGCAGATAGGCTGAAAAGATTTCTTTAACGTTACTATTCAATTAGGGGAACCAACCCCGCAGCCTTTGGTGGGGGAACCTCGCTTCGCGGGTTCCCCCTGGTCGGAGCCGCGCAAGCCGCGTCTCCCGACCACCCCTTCCAGCGGGAAGGGGTGGCAATGCTTGCGTTCCGCAAGCGCTCGCCCCCTCCCGCAACGCCCACCTTTAAGGTAGAAAACACCGAAAAAAAGTTTCGTAGGGGCGATCTTCCACTAAACCCGGCAAAGTAGAAAACACATGAAAAAATCATACGCCAGAGACTTCATTGCCTGCCCTCCATTGAATTCCTGTTCTTTTGCCGTCCTCATCCTTCATCCTTTTGTTTTTCTCCCCCTCCACTTTGACCAATTTCGGGGGGTACGATGGCCTTTTTTGATCATAAATACCCCTGTTTTTACCATGTTTTTCTTCGTAACATATTGATTAATTTGTAGATGAATTGGGGGACCCCTCATTATCACTTTTTTTCCCGACCAAACGGCTGAAATATAGAAAATTGCATAGCTTTAAACTTACCCGTTTTACCCCCGGCCCCTCTCCACCGAGTGGAGAGGGGGGAACAAAAAAAATCAGATTCGGACATAGCTCACGCACCAGGTGCTGACGATAAAATTCCGACAATGTCAAAGAACCGACGTCGCCGGGGGCACCACCCTCACTTCCCGGCCGCACGCCTTCCATTATATGCTAATATACACTATTTTTAAGATTAATGCAAAATAATTTATCTAAGGTAGGCGGAGATGACCTCCTGGGAATCTTTATAATAATAATCCACTACCACACTCCAGGGAGAGTATTGCGCATGCCCGATAAGCCTGTTGGCAGGAATACACGGGGGTTCGAATCCCTCGCCCTCCAGAAGACCCTTCACACGCAAAACAATAGCGTATGAGGGGGCTTTGGGGTTATAGGAGTTTTGAAGGCGGAAGTCATCGCGACTCTTTAATTAGAGAGGCATTTTTTTATTGAATGTGCACCCGGCTGATTGATTCAACTATGGCTTAGAAGTATTTTATTCTACAATCCGGTTACAACGCCCTTTGATTTTTATCGTTAATCACCGCAAATTCAGATTATTGGATCATCAGGAGATCATGAATATGCCTGAAATCGTTAATGTCTTTGCTCATGGAAGTCAATGGATGCGGGCAGATTTTCATTTGCATACTCAAAAGGATAAAGAATTTAAATATACAGAAGGGCAACAGGATTTTGTAGCGTCCTACGTCAACGCATTACAACAAGCAAATATCCGGGTTGGGGCAATTACGAACCATAATAAGTTCGATAAGGATGAGTTTAAAGCTCTCAGGAAGGCTGCAAAGAAAGAAGATATTTATTTGATGCCCGGAGTCGAATTGTCGGTGAAGGATGGGAAAAACGGCATTCATACTTTGATAATTTTTCAGGAAGACTGGGTCGATAATCGGGAAAATGAGGATTATATAAATAGCTTTCTCGGCCTTACCTTTGCCGGTCAGGCCGGCTATGACAATGTCAATTCCAGGTCAAACCATGGTCTTATAGAAACTCTTCGTGAGCTTGAGAAGTTCGGTAAGGATTATATGCTTATTTTCGCTCATGTGGAAGAGGATAATGGCCTTTGGGGTGCTCTTGATGGCGGAAGAATTATTGAACTTGGTAAGAATGAGCTGTTCTGTTCCCGCACGGCAGCTTTTCAAAAAGTGCGAACGAATGATGAACGTGAAAAGGTCAAAGTCTGGCTTGGCTCCGGGTATCCTTCTGAGGTTGAAGGCTCTGATCCCAAAATGCTGTCTGAAATAGGGCGCGGCAATCAAACCCGGATAAAAATAGGCGCTTTTACCTTTGAGGCGGTCCAATTCGCCTTAAAACCGGGTGCGGACCGGTTGTCAGATAAAGCTATTCGGAGCCAGGTTCATTCTTGGGTACGGTCCATTCGTTTTGAGGGTGGCAAATTAGATGGAAAGAATATTGATCTTTCAGAAAACATGAATTGCCTCATTGGTATTCGTGGAAGCGGGAAGTCGGCGGTTCTTGAATGTTTGCGTTTTGCACTTGAGTTGTCTTTGCCGGAATCAGTTGACGAGACGGATTTAAAATATAAGCAGGAACTGGTTCGATATGCGTTAGGGAGTGGCGGAAAAGTTGTGGTCGTCATTGCAGATGCCCAAGGCCAACACTATGAAATACGCCGGATTCTAAATGAAAGAGCGGATGTTTATTTCGATGGAGAATTGCGGCCGGGCGTACATATTCCTCTTAAAAATCCATTGTTCTTTGGGCAAAAAGAATTGGTAAAGCGTGGCGAAGGCTCTGAACGCGAGCTTGTGGAACGGCTGCTTGGTTCAAAACTCGAACCAATTCAAAGAGAAATTATTGCCCAAAGGCAAAGGGTAGTGGATACCGTGGCGAATCTGGATAAGCTCCAGAATTTAGATACCCTTGAGCAAGAATATTTAAGTAAGAAGAAGGATACAGAGTTTCGCCTTGAGCTTTTCAGGAAATTCGGGGTAGAGCAGCAACTTCAGCGCCAGGTTGAGTTTAATGCAGATGTGACACACGCACGGCGCGTCGCAGATGCGGCAGACGCATTTATAAGGTCTTTTGATACATTTCTGAAGGAACAGGAATCTGAACTGGCGGTGCAGTCTAAACTTGAATCTAAAGAAAATGCGGAAATTATTGCAGATATCAACGATAGTATCGATCGGATACGCAAAGCGCCGGAAAAAGCCAGGCTGGTTCTTGCGGAGGCTCGCAGCGAAACCCGTGCCTTGCGTGACAAGGTGATTGAGCTTGAACATCGGCGCGAAGTGCTCAAGGATGAATTTGCATCCATAGAACGGACGCTCAGCGAACGATTACAGAATTCGGGGAGCGTCAGTATACGTCCCGATGATTTCGTAAAACTTAATACTGAATTACAGAAGGCCAAGTTGGCGCTGGATGAAATTGCTAAAAGCCGTGCTCGGAAGAATGCTCTTCGGGATGACCTGTTAAGG
This sequence comes from uncultured Fibrobacteraceae bacterium, assembly GCA_964651515.1. Taxonomy (GTDB): domain Bacteria; phylum Fibrobacterota; class Chitinivibrionia; order Chitinivibrionales; family Chitinispirillaceae; genus BOG-1184. The sequence continues at coordinate 9,891 of CAZYYB010000042.1, read as the reverse complement.
GAATTGAAACGACTTTCCGATCTATGGCATCAGGAGTTTAAACAAATTGAAATGGAAATCAAGAAATTGAACGAGAGTCAAAATGCCCTGCGGATTATTCCCTTATATAAGGGAGATAAGACCGCCTTTCTTAAAGAAATGCAGAATAGTTTTCGCGGCAGCAAATTACGAGAGCTGACTTTGAAAGGAATTATTGATTCAAATGCAGATTTCACATCAATTTACGAAACGCTTGATTCCATCTGCAACAATCTCAGCGATTCAGGCGAAGTGTTCCGAAAATATTTTAATGAATCTAAATCGTCATTGCTAACCTGGCAGGTGCCGAATCTCTACCAAATTGAATATCATGGGAAAGAATTGCGTGATCACTCCTTGGGGCAAAGAGCATCGGCCTTAATCCTTTTTATTCTAAGCCAACGTGACAATGATGTCATCGTTATTGATCAACCTGAAGATGACCTGGATAATCAAACTATTTTCGAGGATGTTATAAAGTTGGTACAGACTCTGAAAAATAGCATTCAATTTTTATTTGCGACACATAATGCCAATTTTCCGGTTTTAGGAGATGCCGAGCAAATAGGAGCATGCTCATTTGCCGGTGAAGCGGTCGATATAAGGGTAGGCAGTATCGATGATCCCAGCATTCAGAAATCCATTGTGTCCATAATGGAAGGCGGGCACGAAGCCTTCGCCCGGCGAAAGGAAATTTACCAATTATGGAAGCAATAGAGCTGTTGGAGCTGATAGCTCGCGGTGAGGACAGTCATACGCAATTGAAGCAGACAATTACAAATCCTGAATCGGTGGCAGGAGATATTGTTGCTTTCTCCAATAGTAAGGGTGGCCGAATGATCATTGGCGTCAATGATCAGGGGACTGTTATAGGTTTATCACGTGATGATATCCGCCGGATTAATCAATTGATCTCGAATACTGCTACTACATTGGTTCGTCCTTCGGTTAATCCAACTACCGAGAACGTTTCTGTTGGCGGGATGTTGTTGATCGTAGTTACCGTGCAGGAGGGCATTTCAAAGCCATATTCCGATAACAATGGCGTGTTTTGGGTCAAGTCCGGATCAGATAAGCGAAGGGTTACGTCACGCGAAGAAGTACAGAGAATGCTTCAAAGTGCCGATCTTGTTCATGCGGATGAGGTTCCGGTCGAGGGAACTTCAACTGGAGACATCGATTTAGAGCATTTCAGCAGGTTCTTTGAAGAGTTATATGGGGATCCGCTTGAATACGCGCTTGAAAGGGATGCCATTCTTTTGATCCAATTACTCAATAATCTCGGGCTTGCGAAAGGTACTATACTCAATCTTGCCGGACTTATGATTTTTGGACGTAATCCTCAAAGACATCGGCCTGCATTTTTGGTTAAAGCCATTTCCTTCGTCGGCAATGATCCTTCGGGGGAAAGGTATAGAGATAGCCAGGATATACATGGGTGCCTGAGAGATTTATACTTGGGAACGATGTCGTTTCTTACTCGCAATCTCCGAAGGGTTCAGGGTGCAAAAGGTATTAATACGGAAGGCGATTTGGAGGTACCACAAAAGGGCTTGGAAGAACTTGTCGTTAATATGATGTTGCATAGGGATTATTTTATATCGGCACCATGGCGCGTTTTCTTATTCGATGATCGTATTGAATTGGTAAGTCCCGGATCCCTACCGAACAACATTACGGTTGAAAATATCCGCAAGGGTGTATCCGTTATCCGCAATCCGCTTATCGCTTCCTTTGCAACTAAAGGTAATGAGCTTCCCTATCGCGGGATTGGCACCGGTATTCGACGCGCTCTGTCTTATGTGCCAAATCTTGAGCTGGAATCGGATAATGAAAGAAATCTATTTACAGCGAGGATACCACGGATAAGCAATGATGCCGACCATTTAAGCCGGGACTGATAACTATTTTGACAAGACAAGGGCGTCTTTGAGGAAACCCGATATTTCTGCATATATTTGAAAAAACCTTAGTTTTCCGGCCCCTCCCTCACATCAGCGAAATCACTTCGCGGACGATAATATCGTACAACCCGTCCTTACTCTCGTTCTGTTTCAGGTAGTCGCACCGTATGCAGTCGCCAAGCCTTTCCGGTGACCCTTGTACCCCCTCGCCGGAAAACTTGCCGGTAATGGCCCAGCAGGCGAGGCACCCCTGTCTTTCCGGATGACTCCCGGTTGTCAGTGCTTCGGCCGCCGCCGGACACACCCCGAGTTCGCCGGCTTTTGACCCTCCCGGCTGCCTCCCGCACTTTTTAAATTCCCAGCACCTCTGCTCGGGCATCTCAATAATCCTTTCGGCGCGTTCCCGGTGAAGGGGAGCGCACCTCATATTGTATCATGGCGGCGGCTCATGGTCCACCCTTCATCCCGTACCCGATTGCCGTGTCCAGGGTTCAAATGATGCAACTATCGCCGGTGATGATGCAATGATATCTATTATAGCACTCATCGCCGTGGGGGCGCCGAAAGTGATTACAATGGCGTTAATGATATGATATAAATATAAATAGCGATATAAAACAGTCGAAAAAAATATCGATAGCCATGCAAACCTTGCGACGACATCAGAAATGTGATATGTTTCTAACATGCTTTGCCATCGCCTGAAAATACCGGTCTTTCATTGGACAGGCTATCACCTTGAAAACAGGGGGATCGGCAGGGGGGCACGTGCTGCCTCCCGAACCCCGAAAATCGGACATAAGGGGGAACCGGTCTCAAGGTCGGCCTGATTTCGCAGGGACAGCTCGCACGGACAGTTTAATGAGTGAAAGTGAGGATGGGTATGAAGAGCGGAGCGCATGACCTCTTTTGCAAATCGGCGTCGGTTTTTGCTTTTCTCCTGTTCGGTATCGGTTCGGAAAGTTTCGGAACCACGTACTATATCGATGCGGTAAACGGCTCCGACGGGAATGCCGGTACCTCGACCTCGCTTGCCTGGCAATCGCTCGGGTGCGCGGGCGATCATAAGTTCAAACCCGGCGATTCGCTGCTGCTCAATCGGGGCTGCCAGTGGATGGAGGGGCTCACTGCCAATAACGGCGGCTCGCCTAAGCTGCCCTTCTACATCGGCGCCTATGGAACCGGGGCCGCGCCGGTCATCAACGATTCAACCGATGAAAACGGCTACGGCATTCAACTGCTCGGCTCGTGGACGGTCGTGGAGAGTCTTCTCGTTAAAAACGGCCTCAACGGCGGTATCTTCCTTACCTCTCACTCCGACAGCTCGATCGTGCGCAACTGCGAAGTCACGGCGAGCGGCACCGGGATCGAGGTGCAGGGACGGTACGACCTGGTACGGGGCAACTATCTGCACGATCTGACCATGATTTTGAATGAACCGGGAAACACGGCCGACTATGGCGCCGTCGGGGTCACGGTCAACAGCTCCTGCAACGAGATCTGTTACAACCGGATGATCCGGTGCATAGCGCCGAGTTACGAGGACGGCACCGACGGCGGGGTCGTGGAGCTGTACGGCACGACCGACTCCTGCCTTATTCATAACAACCTCGGCATCGGGTGCGCCGGGTTCGTGGAGGTGGGCGGCGGGTCGGCGATCGATACCCGGATGTACTATAATATCCTGATTAACAATGGGACGGTGATGTGTATCCACCTGAACGATGAGTTCGCGAGCGTGGTGCAGAATTTGCGGATGGAGAACAATACTATTCTCGATACGCTGACCGGCGGGTCGCCGAACTACGACCTCATCGACTTCATCGGCACCCCGACGCCCGCCACGTTTTTCTTCCGGAACAACATCGTTTTCATCAAGAACTTCCAGTACGTAACCGAGGCGAAAAATGCAGAAAGCGGCTGGTCGTTTACCCATACCGACAACATCTACCGCCTCGACAGCTCGATCATCAAACTCGGCATGACGCTCGATACGAGCGAACTGCTGACGAATCCGCTCTTTGTCAATTATGTCGACACCAATCTCGAACTCCAGCCGAACAGCCCGGCGATCCGCGACGGCCTCCCGCTCGGGTATACGCTTGACTTCTTCAACAATCCGGTTCCCGCGACCCCCTCGCGCGGGGCGGTGCAGTACCTCGCCACCATAAAGACGACCCCGGTGCTCGGCTCCCCGTCCCCCGCGGCTGCGGGTGCCTTCGGCTTCTCCGTGAAACAGAGCGTGATCGCTTATTCCCTGCAAAAGAGCGATCTGGTGCAGGTTTCGCTCTTCGACATGCTCGGCAGGAGCGCGATGACCTTTAATCGGTTCCAGGCCGCGGGTTTCTACTCCCTCGATTTGAAAAACAGCGCTCTTGCGGAAGGCCGGTATGTCGTGCGGTTCAAGGCGGGAAACTTTGAAACGCAGGCGATGATGATGGTGCGGCGGTAGGAAGATTCATTTTTTTTGTTACTGCTTCCGGTGGAGGAACCAATCCCGCAGCCTTTGGCGGGGGAACCACCGCAAGGTGGTTCCCCCACCGGAATTTACTTCACCCGCTTCAAGTATTTTTAAGCCGGAGGCAATCACGTGGCTTCGGTCAAAAAGAATAAACCCGATTTATCCGCTGCACCCCCTCGCGCGACGGCAGAAGTGTCGAATAATCCATTTGAGAAGGCTCGGGCCCCGCTCCCGGTGCCACTGTCCGCCCGGGAGATCCAGGCATCGGTCGTCGGCCGTCTCGAGTCGCTCGTGAAGGGTGATTTCGCCTCGGCGCTCGATCCGGCGTTCCAGGCCCTCTGGGGCGAGGTGGTGCTCCTGGCGGACCGCTATCAGGAGGAAATCGGGAAGAGCGCCGGACGCGTCGTCGCCTGCGCTCCGGGGTGTTCCTCCTGCTGCCACCACTGGGTCGAGGATGTCAACTCCTTCGAGGCCGAGACGATCGCCTGGTGGCTCGACCGGTACGCACGGCCCGGGATCGACGCCGTTATCGACCGCTGCAACCGCGACGGCGCGGCGCTCGCACAGCTCAACGCGCTGGTCGAGGCGAAGCTCGCGATGCTCGAGCCCGGCGAAGCCGGGGAGGAGATCGATCCGACCGACCTGCTTCTGGCCTCATTCTACCGGCTGCGAAAGCCCTGCCCGCTGCTCGATAAGAGCGGCCGCGCCTGCCTGGTCTATCCGGTCCGCCCGCTGACCTGCCGGATGTATGTGAGCTTTTCGGATCCGTTGAAATGCGCGCCCGGCTTTGCCGACGACAGGGATATCCCGACCTACCTGTTCGATCTCGAAGAGGAGGCGGACGCACTCATCGATGCGCTCCATTTCAAATACCTGAAATTCGAGGGAGACACGGGCCTGCGGTCGCTGCTGGTCAAATACCTCACACAAAGAATGTCGTAGCGGAGTACGATGCGCCGACGTAAAAGGAGGAGCATCGGAAGATGCCTGTGCGAGGGATGAGGCGCGGCAGAGGCCGCAATGGTCGTAGCGAAGAAGCGGGGCAATGCCCGCTGAGCGAAGCGCCTCACAGGAGGTCGTCCGTGGAGGGTAAGCCCCCTGCCAACGGTGTATTGCCAGCCTGCCATGCAGAAATAATTATAAATGAAGAAGAATTCCGAAAAAGTTCCAACATATGATTCACTTTTCAATCCAGTGCTGAAAGCTTTAAAAAAGCTCGGAGGTTCTGGGAGTATCGAAGAAATTAACCAGAGAGTTATTGATGATTGTAAATTTCCTGAAAGCATTTCCTCCATTCCACATGGCAATGGAAATACAAGTCAAACCGAGGTTGCGTACCGGTTGGCATGGGCCAGAACATATTTAAAAGCCTTTGGTCTTGTTGAGAATTCAAATCGTGGTGTCTGGGCTCTTACTTCAAAGGGATCTAAAATTAACGAGGTGGATTCAGATGAAGTAGTGAAGCGAGTCCGTAGCAAATTTTCCAAGAAACAAAAATCGTCGACAAAAGCTGAAACTGGATCCTCGGGAACAAATGATGTTCAACCGGATGATTTACAGTCATGGAAGCAAACTCTAATAAATATATTGATAAACATGAAACCCGATGCATTTGAAAGATTAATCCAACGAATTCTTCGGGAATCGGGCTTTATTCAAGTGGAGGTTACTGGAAAATCCGGAGATGGCGGTATAGATGGAAAAGGTATCGCCAGGATAAATGGATTCTTAAGCTTTCACGTCCTTTTTCAGTGCAAGAAATATAGCGGAACAATTGCTCCCAGCCTGATAAGAGATTTTAGAGGTGCAATGCAGGGAAGGGCGGATAAAGGACTTTTCGTCACAACCGGTTCATTTACTCGTGAAGCAATTAAAGAGGCTACTCGTGATGGAGCCCCACCTATAGACTTAATCAATGGAGAGCAGCTTGCAGAGAGACTGAAAGAATTAGGTCTCGGGCTAAAAAAGGAAATGATTGAAACTGTTGAAATTGATGCGGATTGGTACGATAAGATTTAATGATAGCGGGGATCATTCCTCCGAAGCAAGTTCGGTCTAAGCCAGGCAGACTTCGGGAAGCTGATCGGCGTATCGAGTCGGAATGTTTAGTAATCCTTCTCGCATCTGATGCTAAAACCTTGCCTATTTGCAATCGGAAGAACCGGATTGAACAAAGTACCAATTGTCACTCATCAAATAGTAATTGTCGTCACCTGAATTGCCGCGAAAAAAATGAAAGGAGTATAGAAGACTGTCCTCGAAAAACAGTTTTACAGAGTCAGGAAGAGCAACATACTTGCCTGAATATCTGAGAAGGGCATTCTCTTTGTCGGACCACAATTGCGCATTATAGGTCTTGTCGGGTTTGAAGATTATCGTATTTTCCGCATTGTGAGGTTTAAACCAGCAACCGATTAACATGGTTTCCGTAACGTCGTTCCGAGATTCAGTTGTTTGTTCTGTTTCAGCTGAAGAAGAGTATTGCCCACCTGAGAGTTGTGACTTCGGTGAGGTCATAAGCATAAGTCCAACCGCCACACTGGCGGCAGTTAGCTTCGTTCCGCGTCCGATACGCTCGATAAGAGGCTGCCTTCCCGATAACCTGTTCTGTGATTCGTTCACTTCAGTCTTCTCTTCTCCAAAGTAAGCCCCCCGCCAACGGGTGCCGGTTATGAAGCACTCCTACCGCGCGCGGCTGGTTCAACCGAAACTATAATAATCCGTCCATTTTGCCTTTCGGGCAAAATGGGGTGACCCGGCTCTGCCATCCGGAAAAAGAATTTGAATTTGAGAATTATTTCTGACCTACCCCCTCCTCCTCACCCCCTCCACCTTCCTCCCAAACTCCTCCGTCTCTCTCCTGACCTGCACCACAAACTCATTCTCCTCCGCCTTTGTTATTACCGCTCCCATCTCTTCTTTATTTCTGTACGTCGCCTGCCTGAAATGATTGTTATCGTCCTTTTTCCGTGTCCTGAAAACCTCATCGCACACGAATTTCTGGAGCTTAATAATTTTATCCAGCTCCTCTTTCCACTGCTCCAGAGTCGGGCTCTCGGTCCCGAGAATTTCGCAGAGCGTCGCCCAGGCGTGGCGGTGCTTTTCGAGCGTGTAGGTCCGCGCCAGGGAATCGTACCGCTCGTGAACGTCCTTCCAGGAGTCGATGGTTCCGGCGCCGACCTCCCGGCGGAGCTCGTCGATCTCCTCGGTCGGCGCGATCTGGCCGCCGAGGTTGGTCCAGAGCTTCTGCCGGTTGCTCGTGAAGCCCGAGGCGAGCGAGGTGAAGGTGAGGTCCGCGTTCTCGGCGAAGCAGTCGATGAGCGTCGTTACCGCATAGTAACGCAGCATCTCTTCGTACGCTTCGTACCCCTGCACCGCGCCGGTGATGACGGCCGGGCGGCGGGATTTTTCGATATTTTCTGCGAGTATTTCAAGTGTCTTTAATCCCCTCTCCACAAGTGGGGAGGGGAAGGCGCGTTGCGCCAGGGGTGAGGCGTCGGGGTGTTGATTGATGAGAATGTCCCGGCCGAGGAGGCGAAGGTCTTCGTCGCTGCGGCTCTCGGCCGCCTTCGGGCTGTCGCGCAGTGCGGCCAGGGCGGTCCAGCGCTCGATGAGGCCGCGCGCGGTGAAGATCTCCTCCACGGTGTCCGGCGCCAGGAAGTTGAATTCGAGGTGCTGCGCCTTTATTTTTCGCGCGTCGCGGGCGGCGTACTTCCCGGCGTTCCTGACGAGTGCGTACATGTTGTGGCGCCACCACCAGGCGGGCATGAGTTCGAGCCGGTTGGCGGCCATGTTGTTCGCAACGAGCGAGAAGGGGAGCGGGATGTCGAGCTCGGCCGGGAAGTCGCCCTTCGCGATGAGCGTGAAGGAGGCGAAGCGGCTGGAGTGCTTGAGGCTGACGCAGAGGGCGGGCCAGAAGCCCCGCCCGGCGAGGATCTCGCCGTCGACCGAGCGGCTGTTGTGGTTGGAGCCGATGATCGTTCCTGCCGCGCCGTTACTCTGGCCCATGACCTGCGCGGCGATGAGGAAGGAGCTCGAATGGTGCTGCTCGTGGCCCGCGAAAATGAGGGCGTGCTGGACCTCGCCGCCGGCGATGGTGGAGTTCTCGCCGACCACCGAGTGGACGAGCCGGACGCCGTAGTCGAGCCGGCTGTTGTCGCCGAGGATGAAGTTTGCGGCGTGCGCGCCGTGCAGGACCGAGCACGTGCGGCCGACAATCCCGTTCTCGACGACGACCCCGTCGCCGATCGTCACCGGCTCGTCGGCCGTGGAGTGTATCGTGACGTTCGAAACCCGGTCCGCGCCATGAATCGAGCAGGAGGGGCCGATTTTCACGTCGATCAGCGTGCGCGTGTGGCGGATGACGCACTCGCTGCCGATGGTGCCGTAGAGCCCCCGGCGGCAGTCGCCCGCGTGCTGGGTCATCTCGACGAGTTTCCTCTGGAAAGCGGCATCGTCCCGGTAATTTGCAAACAGGCAGGCGTCGGCCGGGATGAAGCCTTCGAACGGGAGCGCCTCGCGGCCGCCGATTTCGTTCCTGAGCCGCAGGCGCAGCCGGTTTTTCGCGGCCTCGCCCTCCTTGAGGTGGCCGCAGCCGAACCTGGCGAGCGGGGTGGTCCGGAGTTCGCCGATGTCGAAGAGCAGCGCCCGGTCGCCGATGATGCAGTGGGAGGCGAGGCGGACGTCGTGGACCGCCGCCTCGTCCCCGATATCGCAATTGACGATGCGCGAGTTCGTGATGCCGGCCGGCAGGCGCAGGCCGTCGGCTTCGAGCAGGGCATGGCTGAGCGTGCCGATCCGCACGAATCCGGCGAACGAGCTGTCGCGGATCCCGTCCGGGTTGAAAATGGCCGACACCCGGACCGTCTCCCAGCTCTCGGCCCGGTTGTGGTTCTTCACCAGCCGGTCGATCTCCTCCGACCGCAGGGGACGGACATCGCGCGGTCCGGCCTGCTCCTCGCGCAGGTAGTACTCATCCTTGTCTTCGGGGATGAACTCCGGCGCGATGAAGCCGTGGGAGTAGCCGTCGGGGGGGATAAGGGATACGGTGGTCATGGTGAGCTCCTTCTCAATATTGACTTTACTTGTCTTTGTAAGACTACCGGAAAAGCTTCCGGATGGACGAGCCGGGTCACCCGCGCGAGGTGGGAGTGCTTCATAACCGGCACCCGTTGGCGGGGACCCCCGCGACCTCTGCGAAAAACAGCCAGAGCGGCATGAGTTTATGTTTGTCGCAAATCCTCGTTGAGGCAGGCCATTCAAGATGAATTTTTCCCATATTTTTTTCTACTTTGCCTTTTGGGCAAAATGGGTAACCCGCGAAGCGAGGTTCCCCCACCATCGGTATCAGTATTAGTTTCCCCGACAAAAGCCTTTATATTACCGGCGTCGGAAGAAACAGTTGCCCGAACGTTCTTTCCGCAAAGCTGTCGGTCATTCCGGCGACGTAATCGGTGACGATCCGCCAGAGGGGCGTTTCGTCGGTATAGTTCGTGTTTTTGATAAAAT
>CAZYYB010000041.1:1075-26702 GCA_964651515.1 uncultured Fibrobacteraceae bacterium | reverse complement strand
CAAAAAGACTGGCCCGGCAGGGTACCGTAATTCCGGTATGCAAATCAATCCTCGCGGATACCGAAACGCCGGTCTCGGTATGGATGAAGCTCTTCCGCAAGGATCCGTGCAGTTTCCTCCTCGAAAGCGTTGAAGGCGGGGATGCGGTCGCGCGCTACTCCTTTCTCGGCGGCGCGCCGTTTTTCACGTTTTCCAGCCGCGGCGTTGCCTGGAAGGTGGAGGGTGAAAAACGGGCAGCGGGCGAAGGCGACCCGATCGGCGAGCTGCGAAGACTCATGAAGGCCTATGCGCCGGTGGCGGTGGAAGGCATCCCGCGGTTCAGCGGCGGCGCGGTCGGTTACTTCTCCTACGATTCGGTGCGGCTGCGCGAATCGATTCCCGATAAGAACCCGAAGGACGATCCGCTCGACGACATCTTTTTCGGTTTCTACCGCGACCTCATCGCTTTTGACAATAGTGAGCACCGGCTCCTGCTCATCGCGAACATCTTCCTTGACGACGGCGTTCCGGTCGAAAAGGCCTACAAGGAGGCTATCTTCCGTCTGGGCACCCTCGAAGACCGCATGGCGGTACGGCTCCAGGCCTCGCACATCACGGTCGATCCGGCGTCCGAGCCCGTTTCGAACTTCACCGAGGCCGGCTTCGAGGCCGCGGTGGAGAAGTGCCGCGAGTATATCCGTGCGGGCGACGTCTTCCAGGTGGTGCCGTCGCAGCGCTTTACCGTGCGGGTCGAGGCCGATCCCTTCGATCTCTACCGTATCCTGCGTGTTGTCAACCCGTCGCCCTACATGTACTATCTGGCGATCAACGGCTCCTCGGTAATCGGCGCCTCGCCGGAGATGCTCGTGCGGGTCGAGGACGGCACGCTCGAAGTGCGTCCGATCGCCGGCACCCGTCCGCGCGGCAAGAGCCCGGCCGAGGACGAAAAACTCGTCGCCGACCTGCTCGCCGATCCCAAGGAACGCGCCGAGCACGTGATGCTCATCGATCTGGGCCGCAACGACGTGGGTCGGGTGGCGAAACCGGGTTCGGTGCGGGTCGAGGAGATGATGCACATCGAGAAATATTCGCACGTCATCCACATCGTCAGCAATGTGCGCGGCGACCTCGCCGGGGGCTGCGACGCGTTCGATGCACTCTTCTCCTGCTTTCCGGCCGGGACCCTCACCGGCGCTCCCAAGATCCGCGCCATGGAGATCATCGACGAAATCGAACCTGTCAAGCGCGGTCTCTACGGCGGCGCCCTCGGCTACATGGACTGGCGCGGCACCATGGACACCTGCATCGTGATCCGCACCATCGTGTACCACGACGGCGTCGCCATCATCCAGGCGGGCGCGGGCATCGTGGCCGATTCCGACCCGCACGCCGAATACCTGGAGACCCTGCAGAAGGCGGGCGCCCTCTTCACTGCCGTCAAGAAAGCGGCGCAGATCGTCGGGAGATAGCACCATGCTCTTGGTCATCGATAACTACGACTCCTTCACCTATAACCTGGTCCAGTATTTCAGCGAGCTGTATACCGGCGAGGTCCGCGTTTTCCGGAACGACAAGATTACGGTCGACGGCATCGCCGCGCTCGCTCCCGAGCGGATCGTCGTCTCTCCGGGCCCCTGCACCCCGCGCGAAGCCGGGATTTCCGTGGAAACCATCCGGCGGCTCGGGCCCGCGACGCCGCTCCTGGGTGTCTGCCTCGGTCACCAGGCCATCGGCTACGCATTCGGCGGCAACGTGATCCGCGCGCCGTACCTCATGCACGGCAAGGTATCGCAGATTTACCATAAGGGAACCGGCATGTACGCGGGGGTCAAAAACCCCTTTACCGCGACGCGCTACCACAGCCTCATCATCGAACGCTCCACCTGCCCCGCCTGCCTCGAAATTACGAGCGAGACCGACGACGGGCTCATCATGGGGGTGCAGCACCGTGAGTATCCGATCTTCGGCGTCCAGTACCACCCCGAGGCGATCCTTACCGAGGGGGGGAAGGTGCTGCTGAAGAATTTTCTGGAGATTCCGATAAAAAAGATTTGACCTATACCGGATAGGAAAAGATTCTCTGGCTTCGCCGTCCCCTACTAAGGGGGCGTGAAGTTTAAAATTCCAAGGGTGGTGAAATACCTTTCGTGCGGGGTGGCTGATCGGGAATCTGGTGTGCGCACCGTCGCTCGTAATCGGCGGTCCCCGGTTTTTGGCGGAAACATCGGAGATATCAGTACCTCCCGGCCTGCTGGGATCGCACCATAAGTGCGCCACCTGCCCACGCGATTCGAAAGGCCGGATCAATTGGAGATCCATAGTTCCTAAAAGGTCCAATGGCTCGCCAATTTGTTGATAGGCGCATTCAATCATTCTGATTTATTCGGGCTATGCACTGTGGCCTTCGCTGAAATTTTCCCGATTCCAGATTTTGTTTAACCTCTCCCCCGGAAAAGAATACTAGTACAAACCTTTTTTCAAGTTCCCGGCAGGGGAGAGGCCCCCGCCGTATCACGCACCCGGCATCACCTCGCTCAACTTTCTCCGTGTCGTGCCCCCTCCTCGATGGTATAATGACTAACAGTCCCGTCTTCAACCGTCTGGTGGCAGCATGGAACGCGGCGCCGTCGGAGAACTTGTGATAACCAAAAGAGACGATTCGACAACAGAACTGCTGGCTTCGCTGCGTGAACTCGAACAGCGGACCGCGCTTTTGACCAAACTGCTCCATTCGATCCCCGACGTCGTGTTTTTCAAGGATCTGCGGGGGCGGTATCTCCATGTTACCCCTGCCTTTGCCGGCTACGTCGGCCGGCCGATCGAAGAGATTACCGGCAAAGTCGACCGTGATCTTTTCCCGCCGGAACTTGCGAGAAAGTTCCAGAAAAACGATAACCTCATGCTGCGGCAGGGCCGGCCGATGTGCCGGGAGGAATGGCTTGCGCATCCCAACGGTACCCGGGTGCTTGCGGAGATCTCGCTTTCGCCGGTGACGACGCCCGAAGGAAAAACCACCGGCCTGATCGGCATCGCCCGCGACATCACCGAGCGAAGGCGCATCGAAAGCGCGCTCCGGGACAGCGAGGAGCGCTTTGCGCAGCTGTTCAACCATAATCCGTCGCTCATGAGCCTGACGACGCTTTCGGACCAGAAATTCATCGATGTCAATGACGGCTGGACGAAGGCCGTCGGCTATACCCGGGATGAAGCCGTCGGGAAAACGTTCCTCGGCCTCAGGCTCCTTGAAGATCCCCGGCAGTACGGCGTTATCCTTGACGGGCTCCGCAGGATCGGCCGGGTGGTCGACCTCGAGCTGAAATTCCGCGGCAAAAACGGCGCGATCATCGACGGGCTCTTCTCGGCGGAGGTTCTCGAATACGGCGGGCAACTCCGGTTTCTCTCGGTTATGATCGATATAACCGGCCGCAAACGGATGGAATCGGCCCTGGAACATCAGCTCCGACGCTCCGAACAGCTGATGCGGACGGCGATCGACTCCATCCATGTCCTGGACACGCAGGGCAATCTGCGCGACTGGAATCCGGCCTTCCTCGCCCACCTCGGGTATACCGCCGAGGAAGCCGCAGCCCTCAAGGTAACGGACTGGGATTGCAAGATGAGCCCGGGTGAACTCGACAAGATGATCAAATCGCTCTTTAAAACGCCGCAGCAATTCGAGACGGTGCATCGGCGCAAGGACGGCACCTGCGTGGACGTCGAAATCCATGCCGGAGGCATCGTGATCGATGGCGAGGCCCTGCTCTACTCCTCGGCGCGGGACATTTCCGATCGCAAGGAGGCCGAAGCCGAGATGTACCTGCGGATGGAGCGCAGCCTCCGCGAACAGGAGCTCCTCACCGAAATGGCCTCTTCCGAGGCGGTCGCCGGCGGTCTGGTGAAAATGGTCGCCGGAACGCTCACCGAGGGGGCCGCGCAGGTGCTCGGCATCGAGCGGGTCGGCGTCTGGCTTTACGATGCCGAAGGGACGAGGCTCTTCTGCAACGACCTCTACGAGAGGACGCCGGATCGTCATTCCGCCGGCGCCATGCTCCTTGAAAGCGATTTCCGGAATGAGTTCGAATCGTTGAAGACGGCCAAATACATCGATGCGAGCGACCCGTTCACCGATCCCCGAACGGCCGGATTTATCGAGACCTACATCAAGCCGCTGCGGATCACCTCAAAGCTCGACGGCGTCATCCGGAGCGGCAAGCGGAATCTCGGCACGCTCAGCTTCGAGCATGTCGACCGACGGCACTCGTGGCAGGCCGATGAGATCGCCTTTATCTGCCAGGCGGCCGATCAGATCGCGCTCACCATCATGAACCAGGAGCGCAAGCGGGCCGAACTGGATCTCCTCGAAAGCAACTCCCGCCTGATCGGGGAGACCGCCAGGGCCAACCGGATGGCCACGCAGGCCGAGTCCGCCAATGCGGCAAAAAGCGAATTCCTCGCCAACATGAGCCATGAGATCCGGACCCCCATGAACGGCGTCATCGGGATGATCGGGCTCCTGCTCGACACGACCCTCGACGACGACCAGCGGCACTATGCGCAGGCCGTGAAGAACAGCGGCGAGGCGCTTTTGACGCTTCTGAACGATATACTTGACTTTTCAAAGATAGAGGCCGGCAAGCTCGATATCGACGAGATCGACTTCGATCTTCGCGCCATGATGGACGAATTCCTGTCGGCGGTGGCGTTCCCCGCCGGGAACAAGGGGCTGGAGCTCATGTGTTCGGTGGACCCGGGTGTTCCGTCGTTTCTTGTCGGCGATCCCGGAAGGCTGCGGCAGATTCTCATGAACCTGACCGGGAACGCGATTAAATTCACCACCCGGGGCGAAGTGGTTGTCAATTGTCGGCTCGAAGCGGACCGGGGGGACGCCTGCCTGCTTCACTTTTCCGTCACCGACACCGGGATCGGCATTCCCGAAAGCAAGCGGCATCTCCTGTTCAACCAGTTCGCTCAGGTCGACGGAAGTGTCACCCGTAAATACGGAGGCACGGGCCTCGGCCTCGCCATATCGAAAAGGCTCGCCGAATTGATGGGCGGCGCCATAGGTGTTGAAAGCAAGGAGGAGGCCGGATCCACCTTCTGGTTCACCGTGCATCTGTTGAAGCAGAAGGAACGCTCCCAGGTCGAGCGGGTCGCCCCCATCGACCTGCACGGCGTCCGCATTCTCGTCGTCGACGATAACGCGACCAACTGCGAAATCATGACCCGCAACCTGT
This sequence comes from uncultured Fibrobacteraceae bacterium, assembly GCA_964651515.1. Classification (GTDB taxonomy): domain Bacteria; phylum Fibrobacterota; class Chitinivibrionia; order Chitinivibrionales; family Chitinispirillaceae; genus BOG-1184. Next base: position 21,489 of record CAZYYB010000041.1, on the reverse strand, counting down.
CCGCCTGGGGCATGCGCCCCACCGAGGCCCTGGAAGGTTCCGAGGCGCTTGTCCTGCTTCAGCAGGCATGCCTCGCCGGCGATCCCTTCCGTATCGCGGTGGTCGATATGCAGATGCCCGCCATGAGCGGCGAAACCCTGGGACGAATTGTCAAGGCAGACCGGAGCCTCGCCAACACCCGCCTCATCATGATGACATCGGTCGGCATGCGCGGGGATGCCCGCCGGTTCGAGGAGATCGGTTTTTCGGCCTACCTGCTCAAGCCGGTCAATATGGCGATTCTCTCCGAGACGCTCGGCCTGGTCCTGCGGGGCAAAACGCTCGCCGAGGACCGGACGCCCATCGTTACCCGGCATACGATCCGGGAGATCAACCGGTCGCAGAGCCGGATCCTGCTCGCCGAAGACAACCTGACCAACCAGCAGGTTGCGGTCGGCATCCTCCGGAAACTGGGTTTTACCCTCGTCGATATCGCCGTCGACGGCAGAGAGGCGCTCGCCGCGCTCGAACGGCAGCAGTACGCCCTGGTCCTCATGGATGTCCAGATGCCGGAGATGGATGGACTCCAGGCCACCAGGGTTATCCGCGACGCGGGATCGGTGACCAGGCAGCACGATATCGTCATCATCGCCATGACCGCGCATGCCATGCACGGTGATCGGGAAAAGTGCCTCGAAGCGGGAATGAACGACTATATATCGAAGCCGATCGATCCCAAGGCTCTTGCCGATATCCTGGAAAAATGGCTGGCATGGGATCCGAAAAAAGCCGGCACCGTCTCGGATGGTGACGGGAGCGGGCAAAAAAAGATGGCCAGGGTCGGCGCGAAGATTTTTGATTATGAGGGCCTCAAAGAGCGAATGATGGGTGATGTGCAGCTTGTGGAACAGGTAATGGGAGGGTTTCTGGAGGATATTCCCCGGCAGATTGCAGGGCTGAAGAACTATCTCGACGCCGAAAATCTGGAGGGCGTGATGCGGCAGGCGCACAGCATCAAGGGTGCGTCGGCAAACGTCGGCGGCGAATCGCTGCGGGGGGTGGCGATGGATATTGAAACCGCGGCCAAAGCCGGGAGCCTGGCGAGCTCGATGGCCCATATCGACGAACTGGAGGTCCAGTTCGATCTCTTGTGCAAGGCGATGAATGTAAAGCTTTCGGCGCCTTGACGGCTATCGCCATGCATCGCCGGAGAGCCTCCCCGCCGATCCCCGGCATGCGTCACGCCGCGTCCCCCTCTCCGGGGCTCCCGGGCATCATCCACGGATAGTTCCCCGATCGCCCCGGTAAAAAGTAATTTTCAGTATCGTCGTTTTCCATTCCCTGAAATCTTGTTTCGCCCATTTTCCGGTCTCGGTGCCGCACGGGGTTTTGCCTCTGACCATGGCTACATTTCTCGAAACCATTCTCGCCCGGAAGCGGTCCGAAGTCGCGATCCTTCGCCGGCAGCGGCAACCGGTCCGCGGCCGCACCTCTCCAAAACGGCCCTTCGTCGAGGCGCTCGACCGGCGGCCGGAGCTCGCCGTCATTGCCGAGGTCAAGAAGGCATCGCCATCGCGGGGAATCATCCGGCCGGATTTCGATGCGCTGGCCGTGGCGGAGGGCTACGTGCGCGGGGGCGCGGCGGCCATTTCGGTTTTGACCGATGAACATTTTTTCCAGGGCAGCGCTTCGTATCTCCGCACGATCCGGCTGCACACGGCACTGCCGGTCCTCCGCAAGGACTTCATCATCGATCTCCTGCAGGTGGAAGAGAGCGCCCGCATGAATGCGGACGCCATGCTGCTGATCGCCGAAGCCCTCGATGCGGTGCAGCTGCGCGATCTTTTCCAGGCGGCGCTGTCGCTCGATATCGATCCGCTCATCGAGCTTCACACCGCCGGTGAACTTGAAAAGGTGCTCTCGCTCGGCCCGCGGCTCATCGGCATCAACAACCGCGACCTGTCGACGTTCAGCACCGCTATCGGCACTACCCTGTCTCTTATGAAGGAGATTCCTCCGGGCATCACGGTCGTCGCCGAGAGCGGGATAACGAGCGTCGAACAGGCGCGCACGCTGCGGGATGCCGGGGTGCGCGCCCTCCTCGTGGGCGAGGCGCTCATGCGGGCGGAGAACCCCTCCGCATCGCTTGCGGCGCTCCGGCTGGCAGGCGGATGAATGAGCACCCGGATTAAAATCTGCGGCATCACCCGGTACGAAGATGCGAAGGCCGCCGCTTCCATCGGGGCCGATGCGGTAGGATTCATTTTTTACGAGAAGAGTCCACGATTTATCGCTCCCGAAGCGGCGGCGGCCATCATCGCCCAGCTGCCACCCTTTATTTCCCGCGTCGGGGTGTTCGTCGACGAGCATCCCGAACGGGTCATTGCGATCGCCCGGACCGCGGGAATCGATACCCTGCAGCTCCACGGCATGGAACCTCCCTCCTACTGCGCGATGATGCCGCTTCCGGTGATCAAGGCATTTTCCGTCGATACCGGAACGGATCTCTCGATTCTCGATCGCTACAGAACGGCGGGTTTTCTGCTGGACACCTGGTCGCCGGAGCACCGCGGAGGAACCGGGAGGAGCTTCGACTGGTCCATAGCGGCCCAGGCGTGCAGGAAATCGGATCGCATCATCCTGGCCGGCGGTCTCAATCCCGGCAATATCGAGGAGGCGCTTTCGTCCGTTCACCCCTACGGCGTCGATATCAATAGCGGCGTCGAAATCAGGCCCGGCGAAAAGAATCCGCACAAAATGCGGCAGATAGTGCAGATAATCCGTGCCTGGGACCGGGGTGAAGGAGCTCCCCGCGGCGGAGATTGAAACGACTACGCTCCGGTCCGGGACCTGCCACGCCTACCGTCCCCCCGCCCGGCATCCGGCGCCTTTTGAAGGAAACAAATTATTCCCGATGATCTCCCGGCCGGATTTATTTTGTATTTTCTTTTATTGCATTAGTTTAGAGAGTGAAAGAATTCTTTTTTCCTATCCATTCATTGCGACGTCGTATGTAGTGTGGTATTTTGTAATAATTGCGGTCTTCGGGAAGTTACCGGAAATGGTCCGGGATTCGGGAAGAGGGGGCCGCCGGGCGTTTGAATTGTGCCGGCGTACTAAAGTATCATTCTGAGTAAGAGTGGGCATGATCTCCCGGGTTCGGTTGCTTCATCATGCACGCACGAGGGTCGGAAACGGAGCCGGACGGTTGCATCGCGGGGAGAAGGGGGAAGGGTCGTACCCTGATGGTCACACTTTTTTTTACTAAAGCGGCGGACCCGTCGATTAAGCGGATAACCTGTAGGCGATACATGCAGTTATAAAAAAGTTCATTTGACTTCCAAAGCGGACGAAAATTATTTATAAAGTTTATCCCGTACTACCCCTCCACCCATAAAGGGATGATCATTTTTTATACCTTTATCCTCCAGAAACAATATGAAAAAACACCCATCCCCGCTTTTATGTGACGTCATGCGCGTTTCGGTCCTTCTGCTGGCGGTGATTTGCAGTGCCGGTGCAGGGAGAAAAATTTCGGTTCCGCACGATTTTCCTTCCATCCATGCGGCTCTTGGCGAATGCGATGCCGGCGACACCATCTTCGTTGCAAAGGGTGTTTACCACGAAAACATCGCCCTGGCCGACAATATCGTCCTGCTGGGCGAGGACATGCTGCTGACGGTCATCGACGGCGGCCGGAAGGGGCCCTGTGTCGTCGGGGCCGACGGCGCGGTGATCAGGAATTTTACAATTCAAAACGGGACGGTCGGCATCCTGTGCCGTAATACCCGTCCGACAATCGACCGCAACCTGATCATTGACAACAAGGGCGCGGGGATCCATGCGCTGCTCACGCTCCCGGATATCACCGATAACATCATTTACCGGAACCGATGGACCGGCATCTTCCTCGAAAGCGTCCGGAGCACCCGCTCATCGGTGGATCACAACGTGATCGCGGAAAACGGCTACAGCGGCATCTTCTGCGGCGGCCGTTCCGAGGCGCTCATCAGCAACAATATCATCACGGCAAACAAGGAGTACGGCATTTTTGTCGGGACCAATTCGCACAAGACGCGCATCACCAGCAACAACCTCTACGATAATCGCGAGCAGTTCAACGGCGACGCGGTCATCCAGCCGTCCAATATTCAAAAACCGCCGAATTTCATGGATCCGGGGTATCCCAGTTTCAATTATTTCGTCCGGCCGGTTTCGGCATGCAAGGCACGAGGTGAAAACGGGACCGATATCGGGCTCATTACCGAGCAGGCGGTCACCGCCCGCATCAACGATCGGGACGGCGACGGGATCCCCGATGAGGTCGACCAGTGCCCCGATGTTCCCGAGGATAAGGATGGATTCGAAGACGAGGACGGCTGCCCCGATTACGATAACGACCGGGACGGGATCCCCGATTCGCTCGACCAGTGTCCGAATCTTCCCTCGGTCGGTTCCGGCATCAAGGATCAGAACGGGTGTCCGAATTACGACCGTGATGCCGACGGGATCCCCGACTCGCTCGACCAGTGTCCCAACCAGCCGGAAAACTATAACGGCTACAAGGATGACGACGGCTGCCCCGATACCCTGATCATCGAAATTAACACGCCGCTGGTTCTCGAGGGGGTCAATTTTAAAACCGCGTCCGCCGAACTCGAAACCGGTTCGGGCGCCGCGCTGGACAAGGTTGTTGCAAGTTTAAAGGCATATCCCAATCTGAAGGTTGAAATTGCGGGCCATACCGATGAAGAGGGGAGCGACAGCTACAACATGGCGCTTTCCAATGATCGTGCGAAGGCCGTCATGGATTATCTGGTTGCTCACGGCATCGCCTCGGACCGGATCTCGGCCAGGGGTTACGGCAAAACGCAGCCTCTCGTTCCCAGTACCACGCCCGAAGGCCGGGCGAAAAACCGACGGGTCGAAGTTCTTCCCGTGAAATAATCCTTTTCTCAAAAAGGCTCTATTATGGTGAAAAAGACTTCCCGGAAAAACTCCTCTCGTGCGGCGATCGGCTGCCTAGGGGTGATACTCCTTTTCTCAGGCGCTTCGGTTCGCGCTCAATCGGGAAGCGGGGGGTATGCCGCACCCTATCTGGGGGCCGACCTTATCCAGACGCTCTCCGACTGGACCTCACCGCTGGTGAACCCTGCGCTCACGGCCAATGTGAACCAGATGCATATGGACATCGGTCTCTACCGGTATGCCGTCGGGGACGGCGGTCTCGGGTATCAGGAGGGAACCTTCCTGTTGCCGCTTCTGCGCGATCATACGATCGGTCTGACCGCACTCTGGGCCGGCGGCGGCATCAATCCGACCAATTCACAGGGGGAAGTCGATGCGAGCGTCGGGTCGAACTATTCGGATTTCTGGCTCATTCCCTCCTACGGCTTTCGGGTAGCGCCATGGCTCCTGGTCGGCGCAAACCTGAAATTGGAGATCGAGAACCAGTTCGGACCTACCCTGGTCAGCACGCCCGGCCTCGATCTCGGCATATACCTTAATCCCTTCGATAGTTACCGTGACCTGATCGGCGATCTCGGGATTTCAATTGCGTTGCAGGACGTCGTGCCGACCACCTTCGGCAGCAAGATCTCGGGAACCGACTCCCTGTCCAGCCAGACGTCCGTCAACAGGGCGCGTTTCGGCGTTCGCTGGTCCGGTCTCAACGATAACCTGGTGGTCGACGGCGAACTCGTGGTCGATAATGCGCTGGTAAGCCTGTATAAGGGCTGGGGCGCCTATAAGAGCATGTTTCAGGATTCCGCAGGTGTCGGCTCTCTGGTTGCCGCCGTGCGCGGGGGTGTCGATGTGAAATACATGTTCATCCCGGCCATCTGGGTCAAGGCCGGGCTCATGAATAACAATGTTCCCATCCCGTACATCGGATTCAACTGGAACACGATGTGGCTCCTGCCCGAATGGATCAACCACGCCGATTTCGACTTCAACCTCGGTTATTCCGTCTTCGACCAGAACGCGGCGGCCGGGGCGAGCGATCGCGGTTTCACCACCATGTTCAAGATCGGCGCCGACTTCGGCCGGTCGCGCGAGCAGGTGCTCTCAAAATCGCTCTACGATGTCCTCATCATCGCGCCCATGGATGCCTACGGCGAGGCGATGCGGCTCTACGCCGCCGGGAAATACTGGGACGCCGGATTCAAATTCGGCGAGGTGCTCGCCCTGTTCCCCACCTTCGAGAGCAACGACCGCGTTAAGTGGTATCTGGCCGATTGCTACACGAAGTTGCAGATGGGTACCATCGCGCGGCAGGTCCTGAAGGAAGCGCTCGAGGAGTACACCACCTCGGGAATGCGTCCCAAGTACATCTTCGGGCTTGAACGGCTCGATTACCAGGAGGGCAAATACGACGATGCCCTCAAGAATTATTCCTTCGTCACCAGCCTGTTCCCGGAAAGCGACATTCGCTCCGAAGCGGATTATCTTGCCGGCGAAATCCAGTTCCAGCGCAAGAATTACAATGTCGCGGAGCAGCTTCTGTCGCGCCTGAAACGCGGCGACCCCTCCTATCTGTACGCCCAGTACACCCTGTCGGTCATCAATATCGAAAACAATAAAATCGATGCCGCAATAGGAAATCTATCGACCATTGCGCAGGACTCGACGCTCCAGGGAGCGGATCAGCTGCTTGCCGATGCCGCGAACCTCAAGCTCGGGCATCTCTACTTTGAAAATGCCGAAAAAATGAAGAACGGGTTGAAGCAGGCGGCGCGCTGTTACCAGAAGGTGCCCGAAGAGTCGCCCTATCGGGATGAGGCGGTTCTCGGCATCGCCTGGACGCTCATCAAGGCCGGTCGGACCGGCGAAGCGAAGGATGCGATCAATTATATCATCGCGAGCCTGCCAGAATCCCCGCTTATTCCCGAAGCGTATCTCATCCGGGGCTATGCGCTCATGGAGGATAAGAATTACGCCGATGCCGTCACCGCGCTCGATCAATGCCTCGCCGCCTGCAAGCGCCCCTTCGTGAATGACAGCGCCCTGGCGCAGCGGAAGGCGGCGAACGATGATTTTGTCAAGAAATTCGCCCCGGTCGAGGAACGGATAAAGAAGAACAGCCTTCGCAAGCCGACCAATAAAACGATTGAGGACCAGGAGGCCATGGACAGGGATTTCCAGGGATATGTCAAGGAATCGCACGACTATTTCACGTATACCCTTCTGGCAAAATCCCATGCGCGGTTTTTCAAGAGAAAAGATGAGGTCATGGCGGACGCCGAATACGCCCTCGCCAAGGCCACGAGCATGCTGAAGTCGCAGAATCTCCGTGAAAAGGTCGAGCAGCAGCAGCAGGAACATGAAAAAATCGAGAAGCAGAAGCAGCAGTTGCAGGAAGAAATTGAAAAACTGAAGAATAAGCAGGGCAACTAGCCTCGCCTACAAGGAGTAGTATTACACATGCGGAATACCATATCCCGGCTGATCATGACGGTATCGGTTCTGTCCCTTGCCGCCCTGTGGATGCCCTCACCCACTCTTGCCAAAAGTGATGAGGACCGCATCAGGGAGCTTCAGGAGAAGATGCAGAAGCTCGATGCACAGGATTCCCTGAATGCGGAAAAGAGCAGGGTGCAGGAAGAGAAGAGCATGCCCGAACGGAGCCTCGACGAGATCATCGCTCCCTGGGAGGCGCTTCTCAAGGAGTGCAACGCCTCCAAAAAAACCGGCGGGCGATGTGCGGATGTCATGTATACCCTGGCAAAGTTTTATTTCGATAAGGCGCGCGACGACTACATAAAGGCCCGCGATACCTATGAAAGCGCCATGGATGCCTGGGAAAAACGACGGATCGGCAAGGAGCCGGTCAATCCGGTTCCCGACTATTCAAAGTCGCTCAAGCTGTACCAGGACCTGACCTCGCAGTACCCCGGATTTTCCAAGCTCAGTGAAGCGTATTACCAGATGGGCAATATCTACGAAAAAATGGGCGATTTCGATCATTGTAAAGAGGTGTATACCATGATCGCCGATTCGTTTCCGGAAAGCCCGCGCGCTTCCATGGCGCATTTCAAGCTGGCCGACCTCGCCTATATGGATCACGATAATGCCGAGGCGCTCAAGCATTACGAACTCGTGAAACAGGACCAGGTCGATCTGCAGGTATGGGAGATGACTCACTACCGCAAGGGCGAGATCAGCTACAACAGCGGCGACTTCGACCATGCGATCGACCTGCTCGAAAGCTATATCGAGCAGTGCGACGCCGGAGTTTACAAGAGTAGGGAGTTCAGGAGTCTCTCCCTCGAATACATGGCCATCAGTTTTTCGGATATGACCAACGGCGCGGATGCGTGCATCAAATACTTCGATAAGATCGGCAAGCGGCCTTACGAAGATACGGTCCTCTATACGGTTGGTTTGAAAAATCATACGCACGGACAGTGGGACGACGCCATCAAGGCGCTTTCGAAGGCCCTCGACCGTTTTCCCTATTTTACCGATGCCCCGGTTGCCTGCCGGAAGCTGACCGAGTGCTATGTCATTAAAAAACAGTTCGACAAGGCGAATGAGGAGCGTGAAAAACTCATCGATAATTACGGTGAAGGAAGCAAATGGTACGAAAAGAACCTGAATAATGCGGCGGCCCGCGAGCAGGCGGGAAATGAACGCCGCAACACCATCGCTTCCATAGCCCTGTACTACCATGCGCTCGCGCAGACCAAGAAAGACAAGGGCGCCTACGAAAAGGCCATTAAGCGTTACGAGGCATTTTTCAAGGAATTTCCCGAGGATAAATGGCGCAATTACGAGTTCCATTATAATGTCGCGGAAATTTATGAGATTCTCGGCGACTTCGACAATGCCGCGGAAAATTACGATTTTGTCGCGAGTCAGGATATTTCAAAATTCCCCGCCTACGCCCGGGAGATCGACACGTTCGGCATGAGCGCCGAGCAGATCGAAAACCTGAAAAGGACCGGACCCAAGGGGCCGGTCATCATATCCCAGGAAGACGCGGCGTATAACGCCATCGTCTCTCTCGACAACAGCCGGAAGAAAATAGCGGCCAGTAAGAAAATGACGCCCGAGCAGATTTACAATCTTCCGCAGACCCAGAGCCTTCTCGCCCACATCGAGAAATTCCAGGCGTCCTTCCCGAAGAGCGCCAATGCGGCCGATGTCATGTATCTTGCCGCTTCGATAAATTATAACGCCAAGGAATACGGCAAGGCGGTGCTCCAGTTCCGGCTTATCGTGGATAATTACCCGGAGAGCAAGGTTCATGAAATCACGCTGCGCATGCTGGCGAATTCCTATGCGAGTCTCGGGCAGTACGAGTCGGCGATGATCATGTATCGGCAGCTTATCGCGAAGCAGAAGCAGGACAGCCCGGAGCAGCTCGAAGTGGTCGATCTCGCGGCCGGTTCGATGTACAAAAAGGCCGAAGCGCTCAGGAACGGCGGCGATACCCTTGACGCGGCAAAGGAATTCCTGACCATTGCAACCGATTTTCCGGCAAGCCAGCTGGTGGACAAGGCATGGTTTCAGGGGGCGGTCTGTTACGACAGCATGAAAAATTATGAAGCCGCGGCCCAGACCTATGAGAGCCTGACCTCGAAGTTCGTTAAATCACCGCTCCGCGAAACGGCATTCATTCATGCCGCCGAGGACTATAAAAAGGCGAAAAAGCTGGATCTTGCCGCCCGGACCTATCGTACCGCGGCGGATACCGTCAATAAGCCCGGGTTCTCCATTCCCTGCCTCTCGGAAGCATCGGATTGCTACCAGAAACTCAATCTGTTCGATTCGGCCGGCAGGATGTTTTCGCTTATCTACGAAAAATTTCCCAAGGACACCAATGCGCCGCATGCGCTGCACAATGCCGGCCTGGTATACGAAAAAGGGAAGCTGTTCACCGAGGCAATCACCGTCTACACCGCCCTTTCCAAGCAGTTTCCCGAATCCGAAGATGCGGCCGATGCGTTTTTCGCCATCGGCTTCTGTTATGAAAAACTCGGCAAGAATGCGGAGATGGCCGCAACCTTCTCGGAATATGCGCAGAAGTTTACCAATGATCGTTACAAGCAGGTACAGGCCCTCGTGAAAGCCGGAAACGCCCTGCTCAACCTGAACAATGTCGCCGAGGCCGAAAAGAACTATCAGTTCGCCGTGTCGGTCTACGAAAAGTTTCATAAGGGAAGCGACATCGATGTGAGCGATGTCGCCGAAGCCTACTGCAAAATCGGCGATATTTATTACGGCAAGTTTGCCCAGATCCAGCTCGAGGGAAAGAACGAGAACGAGGTAAAGGAACGGCTCAAGGAGAAAACCGAGGCACTCAAGGACCCGGGCGACAATTACAAAAAAGCCATCGAGATCGGTGTCCAGGAGTGGACGATCAGGTCCACCTACATGGTCGGGCAGGGTTTTGTGGACATGGCATCGGCGATATCCCGGCAATCGCTTTTCGGAAGTGCCGCCGAGCAGATAGCCGAGAAGGTTAAAATTTTATCGAGCCTCGAAAAGTATTACCAGAAGGCGGAGAGCTACTTCGATAAAAATATCGAATGGTCCCATACCCAGAACATCGTCGATTCGGAATATGTCAATAAATCGATCGATCGTTTCATGGAAATGAAGTTCCGGCAGGGCGATATCATGGAAGAGGTCGGCCGTATTCTTAAAAATGCTCCGGCGCCCGCAAATTTGACAAAAGAAGAGAAAGAGGCCTACGCGCAGGTTCTCGAGGAAAAATGGCTGGAAGCGCTCGACGCCGCACTCCCGCACTATGAGCAGGAGATTAAAGCGGCGCAGGAGCTGGGCATCGCATCGAGTCCCTGGCTCACCCGGGCGAAGGACCGTATTCGTGAAATAAAACCGGACGACGAGGCGTTGAGTCTTGTCATCGTGCCCTGGAAGCCCTCGGCGAAACCGGTAGTCGAAAACAAGGCGAGCGCCGCACCCCAGAACCAGCCGACGGCGGTTGCGCCGTGGACGCCGCCCGAAGCCGATAAGGAAACCGCCCGTGAGATGCAGCGGTTGCAAAACATCATGGCCATGCCGATTTCGGCCGAAGAAAAAGAGAAGCAACTCAGCCGCATCGAGGCCGAAGCCCGGAGAAAAATCGAGCTCGAGCAGGAAAAAATCAATGAATTAAAACAGCAGTTGCAGTAGCTGGAGTGCGCTGCCCGTTTCGTGAACAGGTTCGATTCCAGAGAAAGGTGTAAGAGTAAAAACCGTCAAATATGCTCAATGGAAATTATTATATTCTACATAATGCTTCCATCTTACCTTACCTAATTTTGCGAGGAGGTCGTTTGTATGCATCTGTTTAATTTTTTGCTTCTCGGTTTTCAGTCTTCAGCCCAAATAATCATGTTTCTTCTGCTTGCCCTGTTTTTTATCGCCCTTGCACTCGCCGTCGAGCGTTTCTGGTATCTGTTCATGAAGTGCGACAACGGGACCGGCGTTTTCATGGAAACCGTTTCCAAGTACATCAAGGCGGGAGATTTTGACCGTGCTACTAAATTTGCCTCCTCGAACAGGACGCCCCTGGCGAAGGGTGTTGCCAGCGTACTGATCAATCGGACCAAGGGGCCCAAGGCGATTAAAAAGGCGGTTGATGAGGTCTTCCTGACCGAAGGTCCGAGAATCAAGCGGAATATCTTTCTTCTCAATACCTTTGCAAACCTTGCGACACTGACGGGTCTGACCGGAACCATCTACGGCACCATGGAGTGCTTCGACTCAATTGCGAACGCACCCGCGGCGCAGCGTGCCCAGCAGCTGGCGGCCGGTATCAGTATCACGATGTCTGCAACGCTCATGGGGCTTCTGGTTGCCGTTCCGTGTATCCTCATCCATGGACTGCTCAGCAGCAAGGCCGACAAAATCGTCGAAGATCTGGATGAGAAAACAACCAAGCTGATCAATGCGGTGGAAGAATAGCACAGGCTCCGGTACCGGAGTCGGGATGCCGCCATCGCGCCCTCCGTGCCAGGCGGGGAGGTAACGCTGCTTTGACCTTTAAACGTGAGGGAATACTTCAAGAGGATTAACTACTATGGGGCTTTTCGAAAGAAAATCGCTTGTTGATGATGCGGGCGGGGATATTGACCTGAAACCGTTTATTAACTTTCTGATTGTCATTATCCCGGTGCTGATGCTGTCGTCCGAGTTCGCCAAGGTTTCCGTGCTTAACCTGCAGTTGCCGGTCGATATGGGTTCGACCACCGCGCAGGCGCAGCAGAATCGTCCGATCGTGGATCAGAACAAGTTGCAGCTGACCATGCTGATCACCGATTCGGTAGTGACCATCGGCGCTAAAAACGGCCTGCTTCCGCCTCTCTATTACAAGGAATTTCACCAGTATGTGTCCGCGGCCGACCGCAGGGTCAGGACGACCATCGCCTATGATCCTCACTCGCCGGGCAAGACGGCGATGAATCCGAAAACCGGAAAACCGTTTAAAATCAGCGAACGACAGGATATCTTTCTGTACGTTACCGATGAAAACGCGAAGATCCAGAATTGCCTCTACACGAGGGACGGATTCATGATCGCCGATGAGGACGGCAAGCCGGTTACCGCGGTGAAGGTCGGCGATGTGGTTTACGAAGTAACCAACCCGAGGAAACAAATCACCATTCAGAATCCCGAGATCTACCGTCTGTCCCCGCTCTCCGCCTATGACGAGATGAAAAATCGGCTCATGAAGATAAAGGAGCGGTTCAGCGATGCGACGGATGCCGATGATATCACCATCGCCGCCGAAAATTCGGTGGCGTACGATAAAATCGTGCAGCTCATGGACATCGCGCGGATTGCCGAATTCCCTAATATTTCAATCGCGAAGTTGAGAGGTTAACCATGGCACAGCGTGGAAGAAATAAATTCATGACGCCGAAGTCGACGGGGCTCATCATCACGTCGCTCATCGATTTTTTCTCAATCGTGGTGATCTACCTGATGAAAAGCTACTCCTCCGAAGGCAGCATTCTCACCAACTCCGAGAATCTTACCCTTCCAAACTCCTATTCTACCAAGCATCCTTCCGAAATTCATGTGCAGATAGCGGCCACGACGGATATGATCCTGGTCGATAACGTACCCGTGGTGCCGACGACGGATGCGCAAAGGCTTACCGGGGACGATATTCCGCAGCTGATCAAGGCGCTCAAGACGAAGTACGCGCAGGAAAAAGAGCAGATGAAGCTGGGTTCCGCCAACAGCGAAGAGAGCGGCACGGCGACCATCCAGATCGATAAAAACGTTGCGTTTGACGTGCTCTATAAGATCATGAACAGCTGCGCAGGCGCCCAATATTCCAAAATGAATTTTGCAGTGATGGAAAGGGAAACATAACTGTGAAATACAACGTACTGATTAAAAAATGCGACGATGCCGCCAAGGCCGCCCGTGTCATTGCGGAGATCGCGCGACGATCCGAAGCAAGCCAGAAGGCGGTAGCCGATGCCTGGGCTCAGCGTCCGATCTGTGTAAGCCAGAGTGTCCAGATGGATGAGGCTAAGAGGGTCAAGGCGATCTTCGATGCCGTGGGGGCCACGGTCGAGATCGTCGAGGTCGCGCACAGTCAGGGTGCGGGGCTTGCCTCCTTCGGTTTCGATATGATCGATGAGGATGAGGGGGAGGGATCCCTCGGGCGTCTGCTGAGCGAAAAAGAGTACGCCGACATCCTGAAAAGCCGTAAGGACATTTTTGTCATCGAGAAGGATAAGCGGCTGCGGAACATGGAGATCGTTTCGCTCGTGGTCGGTCTCGTCTGTGCACTCTGGCTCAGCACCGTGGAAGCGGTCAGGGTGACCGCCGATTATGCCAACGAGAAAAAAGTCGAACAGCGGACGGCGAAGCTGGCAAAGGACGTTCCTACCGAAAAGCAGAAGGAAGAGGATAAAAAGAAGGAAGAAGAGAAGAAGGCGAAGGAGAAAAAGGACAAGGAAAATAGCGATAAGAAGAGCCTCGAGAAAACCAAAACCGTTCATCACAGCGGCGGCAACGGTGATCCGCGCGCACGTCTGGCCCAGCAGGGCGTTCTCGGTATGCTTGGCGGAATGGTCAAATCGAAGGACGTGGCCGATGCCGATATCAATGGCGCCGGCGGATTTGCCAGTAATATCGATGCGGTTCTGAGCGGCACCAACGCCCTCAAGTCCGGAAGTTCCGGAGGAACGGGAAGAATGGCGGCGGCAGGGCTCGGATTCGGCGGCGGTTTTGGCGGCGGCGCCGGCGGCGGTGGCGCGGGCGGCGGAATCGACGATCTTATCGGGAGCCTCATGAGCTCCGGCGGCGGCAGCTCCGGGCATAAGGGGGATCTCGCCCTCGATCTGAAGAAGCGCAAGGAACCGTTGAAAATCCAGGCACCCGATATCATGGATGCGGGGACGGCGGTTGTGGGCGGTCGAACCAAGGCGAGTATCATGCGCGTCGTCGTTCAGAATATGTCCGCCCTGCGTTACGCGTACAGCAAACGTCTGCGGGATAAACCCGGTCTCAAGGGTAAGGTCACGATTAAATTCGCCATCGATGAGTTCGGCAAGGTCATTTTCTGCCAGGTAGTGGAATCGACCATGGGTGATTCCGACCTCGAAGCCTCGCTTTTGGACAAGATCAAGCGATGGGTATTTGACAAAATCGATAAGCCGGGGGATATTTCGGAAGTCACCTATCCGTTCGTATTCTCCCAGTAATCGCTTGAACTTTTACGGCGCGTGCGCCGATCTCATGAAACCGGAAGCGATTGCCCGTAAAAGGGCAATCGCTTTTTTTGCCTTCCCGAGGTTCCCCTCTCGATCCCGGCAGGAAACGGCAATGAAAAAAGCGCTGTTCGCGATCATCGTGGCTGGTTTCTGGTTCGAAGGGTATGCCACCGATGCGCGGGTAATCGCTCTTGGCGGGCATGACGATTTTTTCATGGATGAGGTAAGCGTCTTCCGGAATCCGGCCGATATCGGTCTCTACCCGGACATGCTCTATGGCTCGCTGGGCGTTTATCGCTCCTCCGGGAGCGATTCCGCCGCCGCCGGTCGCAGCTCCGCCCCGGCCGATCCCTTTTTCGGCGGCATAGCCGCTTTTCCCCTCACCGCCGATACCGCCTACCGGGCCCGCCATTCATCGTTCTCCCTCGGGGCCTTTTTTAACCGGCACGATGCACTGCTCGATTATGTCAACCCGCACAGCGGCCGGTACGTCGGTAACTCGAACGATATCATGCTGACGCCCCAGGGAACCATCGATGTGATGACCGGATACACCTGGGCGGGCGGAACGGCAATCGGCATCGGCGGCTATATTGCCTCCCAAAGCTATACGACCGGTCCGGTCATCGATTCCGAAACGAGTCTTTATAAGCTGAACGTCGGCCTCAGGAGCCCCGTCGGCGATCACGGCGCCTTCGAGTGGTCGGCGGGAAGCGGACTCTTGCGCGCCAAGGGGGACAGCGCCGGAGCCGGCCGGACCCCGATCATCGTCGCGAACGACGACGCGTTTTTCATGACCGATGCCCGCATGTTTACCCCCTTTCCCGCTTCGGCCGTCATGGCTGTTCCGCAGGTGCGCTTCAGCCGGATCACTCTGTACCATGGAGCGGTTTCGCTCCAGGATTTTACCGCGGGCATCGGCATCGACCTGCCCCTCACCGGAGGACTTTTCTGGGCCGGACTTCAGTACCTTTACCAGGCCGGCAGTTTTTTTCACGACTCTTCGATTACCTCATACGGCTGCAGGGCGAGTTTCGGGCTCGAACACTCCATCGTCGGTGATTGGCTGGTCGCACGCGTCGGGGGGCAGAAGGTGTTTGCCTTCTCGACCACTACCTACGCGGCCGGTGGGCCGGCAAGGAGCACCTTCAGCGACGGCCTGCCCTCCGACGACTCATATAGCGACCTGCTCGGCCTCGGGCTCGGGTTCATAATCAAAGCCCGCCTGCGCATCGATGCGGTCGTTTCGGACAATCTTCCCTATACACTCGGCATTGCTTCCGGCGGGTCCGACCCCTATCTGATTTCGCGCGTCGGCGCTACCTGGCGGTTTTAACCGGCCTTTTGCCCGGGTTGCATTCCACCTCCCTTCATGGTAGCATCAAGCGAAGACCGGTAGCAGTTAACCACCTCTCATTTCCTGTAATCCATGCAATGCCGCTCACGTTCCATTCAATGCATCGCGCTGGTATCGGCAATTCTGCTGCTGCCGATGGTTGTTCCATGTTCTGAGGGGCAACTCTTTCTGCCGGCAGAACTCCATGACGCCTCCCTAAGGGCGATCGATGCCGTTTTCAACGAGCATTATCGGGAGGCCGAGGAGATTGCCGGAAAGGTCATTCGCGCCTACCCTGAACATCCGGCCGGTTACTTTTACCGGGCCGTGGCTCTCTACTCCTGGATGGAAACCCATATGTCGGAGGCACGAGAGGATGAATTTATTCGCGCCTGCGAGCAGGCTATCGAAAAAGGGGAGAGCCTGGCCGACAAAAGCCCCGACGAGATCGGGGCTCGTTTTTTTACGGCCGGCGCCGAGGGCTTTCTCGGGATGTATGAGCTTCATCACGGTCGATGGCTATCGGCGTTTAAATGGGGCTCGAAAGGGATAGCGATCCTGCGGGAACTTAAACAGAGGTGTACAGCGGCAGATCTCGATTATGGAATCGGAAGTTACGAGTACTGGCGCACCGCGCTCTCGCAGCGGCTCTGGTGGATGCCGAAGGGCGAGGATCGTCGAACCGCGGGTATCGAGAAATTGCTGCGTGTACGAAAGCAGGGGGTGTATACACAATCTTTTGCGGGAGAAGGATTGCTGCAGGCCTACCTGAATGAAAACAGGTTTCCGGAGGCGCTCGCGATGAGCGATGAAATGCTTTCGCTGTATGTGAATTCCCGGATTTTTATTTTCGGCCGGGCTCAGGCTTTAGACGGATTGAAACACTTTGATGAGTCCGGGAAAATCTACCGAAGGATTCTGGGGTGTGCGGGTACCACTCCTTCCCAGGACTCGACGGTTCTCGCCTACGCCCATTTTAAAATCGGCAAGATCGACTATTCACGGGGACATTATGACGAATGCCTTCATGAGTGGGACGACATGCGGAGCATCGGCGCCGGGAAGGACGGCATGAAGGAGCTGAAAAAATATTTCGACGAAGAAGCTGCTCTGCGGCGGGAGGCGAAAGCGGGGCAAAACAGGGAATCCGGCTCATTGTTCCGGGAATCGTTCCGAAACCAACGATGAACCGATAGTCTTCAAGATGGTGTGCAGACCTTCTTTTTCATGCGCCGGGCCATTTCGCATACCGGTGACGACCGGTACCTCTTTCACCTCAAATTCCAGCAACTCAAACAGGTGTTTCGTATAATCAATATACGACTGGAACAGGCCGGAATCAGGATTACCCTGATTAAACGTAAGAATCAGTTTTTTTTGCGCGGCATTTTCTTCTTTGAAATACGGAGAGTATCGCGGAGAAAATCGCGCAAACATCCTGTCGGTGAGTATCTTCGCCTGGGCACTCATCTGCATCATGTAAATCGGCGAGCCGAAAACAATGGCTTTGGCGCGATCGATCGCATCATTAAGTTTCTGCATGTCGTCTTTGATAACACAACCCTGGTCGCCCTTGTGGCAGCCCCAACAACCACGGCACGGTTGGATATCGAGATCGCTGAAATTCCATGATTGGGTTTCAGCGCCCCGTTCTTTCGCACCTTCGAGTATTTTGTTTACTATCCAGGCGGTATTGCCTTCTTTCCGCGGACTTGCGATAATGCCGATGACTTTCATTTGTTCTCCCTTTTTCATCCTGCGCCACCCCCAACGCAACTCTCTTGCCTAAGAAATATACACATTTTGCCCTGCCGGTCTTATGGCTTCATGCCGGTTTTCAGCCTGTCCGCCGACAGGCTGGGAGGTTAGCGATAGATCAAAGATCTGAAGGAAGCCCCCCACTGATCAGGAAAACCTGCGAATGGTGCTGTTGTGGTGAGGGTGGAAAGGTAGCGCCACTGCCTTGTATTATTTCCGCTCTACATATTAATATCAATCTCTTATCCAGCCCAAAGAGCTTGTTTTAAAAGCCCTCAAAAATTATATTAGGTGGTCGATAGGGAGCCTCGGTTTTCAATTTATTGATTTGATTTTTTGTACCCAAAGTATCTGAAAACCGTGTCCAAAGTCGGCTTTTGTGGCTAAATTAGCGGTTATTGGCAAGGTAATATCTTACTAACACATTGATTTTAGCCGGGATAGCTCAGTTGGTAGAGCAATTGATTCGTAATCAGTAGGTCGCCGGTTCGAGTCCGGCTCTCGGCTCCACTTCAAGCCCCGTAACCCGATAGATCGGCGGTTAGGGGCTTTTTTTATCTTATGCCGGGTCGGAAAAGAAACGCGGCGGCCGGAGGGTGGGCCGGCGGAGTGCCGGAATCTCCGATCAACTTGGGTAATCAAATCGAACCGGCCTCTTCTTTCCGCATGAAATCTCCATCCGTTCCTTCGGTCCGCACGAGCGGCCTCAAACCTGATTCGCGGCAGTTAATGCTGAAAAATTCAATAAAATCGCCGTTTTCCATGATAACTTCATGAGGAATACCTTTCCAATGAATACCCGACCGATTTCCCGGGGGTGAAAAAATCCTATACAGCAGCTCTGGGAAAACGTCGGCCGGTTCGACGACGGGAGAGATGGCAACCGCGAAAACGAAACAAATCCGGCATGAAGCCGCACTGTAATTGTATTCCGGCCATGGCGGCATCGAGAACGTGCTACAAGGATTTGCCATCTTCCAAACAGTCCCCGCAGGTTCATGAAATAGAGCGTCGGTGCGTTGGATCGGCATCCCTCCTTCATCGATTCGGTCGGCCGCATTTCGGGGTCGAATGCCGCATAATATATAGGATATAGCGAGAAATAGCCGAATATTTCTTCTAATCGGCTCTAAAGAGGGTAGATGATTCGTCTTCCCTGGCCCATTGTTCAGCTTACAAGTTTAATTTGTTATCAGCTATATAGTTATGGCAGTTTTGGACAGCCCGCTCCGATTTTTATTGACCCCGTTCCCGGAATGATGGTACCCCGGATCCCCGGTTAGTTCGGGGGACCCGGTGAAATCCGTGCCATTCATGGGAAAAAAAGTCAATATTTTTTTCTTGACTCTTTTATTTCATTCCCCTATATTGGTTGCACTTGAGCCCGAAACGATACCGGGCCGAATTTCTAACGAAACGATACCGTAACACTAATGAACCTGAAATACTACCAGAATCATTCACGCCTCGCTGCCGCTTGCAATTCAGCGTCAAGTTCAGCGGCGATCGCGCGGATCTCACCCCCCAATACAATAAAAGTGGAGGCGTCAATGGGTGCTATCATTCGGCCGATGATGACAAGCGGTAAGTCGGGCAGCAAAAGGGATTCTCGGGGCAGAACCATATTGTTCGCCGCTTCTTTTGTTCTGGCGATGATCGGCATGGCATTCAGCCAGACCACGCATTTCACGGTGCCGAACAAAATAACCGGTAGTAGTATGACCGTTCTTGTAAAGACGGCGATCAACCCGACGGTCAATGGATTGCCGATTCAAACCGGCGATGAGATAGCGGTCTTCAATCACACCGGACTATGCGTCGGCGCCACCGTCTGGGCGGGTGTCAATACCTATATAACGGTCTGGGGCCAGAGCAGTGAAGATTCGACAACCACCGATGGAATGAAAGCGGGCGAGGTGCTGCAGTATCGGATGTGGGATGCGGTACATGCGATAGAGATGCCGGCCACGGCCACCTATCTTGTCGCCGATTCGCTGAACGATTCCGCCTACGGCGCTAACTATGTATCGATTCTCGCGAGTCTTGCCGGTCTGGCGGCACCGACATCGCCGACGCTTGCGTTGCCGAGCAACGGAGCGACGGGTGTGGCGGTGAGTGCGCCCCTGAGCTGGGGCACGGTAGCGAACGCTTCGAGCTATGCGGTCCAGGTCTCGCTGACGAGCACGTTCGGGAGCACGGTGTTCAGCCAGTGGGGCACGTTGGCCACGACGGCGACGGCGAGCGGACTTTCGAACTATACGACCTACTACTGGCGCGCCGGAGCGAAGGATGCGGGCGGGGTGAGCGGCTGGTCGGGAGTCCAGAGCTTCACGACGGTCGGCATCGCGCCGACGTTGAGCGCGTATGTTCCCTCATCGGAAACCTATACGGTTAATACACCGGTGACCCTTAATCCGCCGAGTTTCACGGCGGGCACCCCTGCGGCGACGTTCAGTGCGACGCTTCCGGCGGGTCTTTCTATCGATGCGACGAGCGGTGTGATCAGCGGATCGCCGACGAGCGTGAGCACGGCGACGCCTTACACGGTAAGCCTGAGCAACGCCGCGGGCACGGTGACGGCAACGATCACCATCACGGTGAACCCGGCGGCACCGACATCGCCGACGCTTGCGTTGCCGAGCAACGGAGCGACGGGTGTG
>CAZYYB010000041.1:0-975 GCA_964651515.1 uncultured Fibrobacteraceae bacterium | reverse complement strand
TGAGCAACGCCGCGGGCACGGTGACGGCAACGATCACCATCACGGTGAACCCGGCAACGCCCGGTGTGCCGAGTCTCGCCTCTCCTGCAAATGGCCCTCTCCATAAAGCGACCGTGTCGCTCAGCCTGAGCTGGGGTTCCGTGCCGACCGCCACATCGTACAATGTCCTTGTCTCGACGACTTCAAGTTTCAGCACCACGGTATTCCGTAATGCCGGTGTTGCCGGGACCACCGTGGCACTCAGCGGATTTTCGAACAATGTGACCTACTATTGGACGGTCAATGCATCGGGCGTCGGCGGCATAAGCGCCTGGGCCACGGCTTCGAATTTCACCATTTTCACCATACCGATCAATGTGGGATGGAACTGCATTTCGTTGAACGTTCGCCCGTTCGATTCGAGTACCGGTGGGGTGTTCGGCGATTCGATAACGACGGCGACCGAGCAGTATCCCAAGGGCTTCATTCTTGTTAAACCGCTCACCGGCGGAATTTACTGCCCGTCGGTTGACATCGATCAGGTCGGTACCCTGCAAACCGGTGTCGCTTATCAGGTGTATAGCGATTCGGTCGATACCATTCGAACGATCGGATCGCCCATCAATGCTCTGAGCACCTCGCACCTTCTTAATCAGGGGTGGAATATGTTCGCCTACCTGGGGCACGAAAATCAGTCGATAACGACCCAGCTTGGCGGCATCTCCTCGCAGATACTGCTTATCAAGAATAACGACGGTTTGGTCTACTGGCCGGATTACGGGATCGACGACATCGACAGCATGTGTGTCGGTCAGGGATACTTTGCCTACATGAAGAGTGCCGCAAATCTGACCTATGCCGTCGCAAAACAGGTAGTGAATAACGGCCTATTGCTCAGCCTGCCGAAGACGCATCACTATGCGAAGCATGCCAATACCGGTAACAATGCGTCGGTACTGGCCACCCGGGTAACCTTCGGGAACAGCCCTGCTCCGG
>CAZYYB010000040.1:0-26909 GCA_964651515.1 uncultured Fibrobacteraceae bacterium | reverse complement strand
CGGCCAGACGGTCACGATATCGACGCTTCCGCCCGTGGAGCCGCAAGGACGATGAACCGGTGCCCTATATCGGCAACGATCGTGTTTACGGCAGAGCCCCGGCCGCGCCGCGATACGGTTCATTCCCCGGTATCGGGCAGGTGGAGCAGTTCGAGTCATCGGCGGGGCTGCCGGGGCGCAGGCTCAGGTCCATGTTCCGGCAGTGTGTCGGGTAGGGGAGGGTGGTCGTAAATTGCACCTCCGCAATCGATGCAACGCGCCGGCTGTTTCCGTCGAAGCCTCGCGACCGCCACGTCTCGAAACTCCAGCCCGTCCAGGGGGCGTTTCTGACAAATGCCCTGTCGCCGCCGGGCATGCAGTAGACGTTGCACCCCATGATCAGCCCTTGCTCGTCACGAGCCGAGTCGAGCGACACCGCCGTCGGCGCGCTGATGAAAAGATTGCCCGTGATCCTGGTGTCGCCCCCGGTGCTCAGCCGCAACGCTCCGGTGCGGGGACAGTAGACGGTATTGCGGCAGAAACAGGTACCCCTGGATGTCCAGCCGAAGAAGACGGTCCAGTAACTGTGCGCATTGATGAAGACATTGTGCCGGATGACGGTGCTGTCGGCAAAGGAGAGGAAGGTCATGGCCGTCCCGCCGAAATCCGTGAAGGCGATATCGTTATAGCAAAGGTTTCCTTCGACAATGTTGCGGCAAGGATGGTATCCGCTTCCCTTGCGGATAAAAATGAAATCGGTATGCGGCGGATCGCCGCCGCCTTTCCAGAAACCCCGGTCGTACTGGTACAGGTCGTGAATGGTATTCCCGGTGATGCTGTTTCCGGTGCATTCGCCTCCGTCGCCGTTCAGGTCGATGCCCCAGGTAATGTCCTGATGGATCTCATTACGTGAGATGGTGCAGTCGCGCGAACCGTCGAACCTGATGCCGGTTCCCCCGGTTCTGGCTACTTCGCATAAGGTAACGGTGCATTCACGCGAGGTTTTAAAGACAATGCCGTAGCCGGAAGGAACAACGACGCCGTCGTTGTTCCAGTACCCGATGTCGTGGATGAAGCAATCAGCCACGACGACCGATTGTGCATTTTCGAAAAGGATCCCCTTGCCGCTTTCCCAGGGTGCGACGCCGACATATTTCAGGTTACGGATTTCAAAGCCCCGGATCGTTATCCACCGTACCCCGGTTCCGGACGCTTGAAACCCGAGAAGCAGTTCATTTCCCCCGTCGATGATTGCCCGCCCCGCTCCCCAGGTTCCGGCCGAATTTCCGTCGTAAACAATGGAACGGCCGGGCGTGCCCGATTGGAAAATCGCAATGGACCCATTGTAAACAATGCCGCCTTTCAGGAACACCGTATCGCCGGCGTGCAGGGGATGCAGCAAGACCGGCGGCGCGGCGGCGCCGTCGCCGGGGCAATGTCGCCATGCCGAAGCAATGGAGGTTCCCTTATGAAAATCGCTGCCGTTATCGTAATCGACAAAGAATGAACCGGCGCGGGGGCCGGAAAAAGCAAAAACCATGACGAGGAGTACCGTTTTCCGATAGTGCCCCGGATGCGGATATTTTTTTATGGCGCCCGTTGACCGCATGCTTCCCGCCGCTCCCGTAGAGTTATTTTGCGGACATTGTCCCTTCGCATGACTGCGCCGCCCTTAGCGACGCACTTTCAAATCCCGTCGCAATCATGGCAATAAGGAAAAACCAAAGTCCCGCTGTCTGGTCGAAGTAGGTAATCGAAAAAAATGCCATCGTATGCGCAAACATCGCCGCTCCCATCGCCCAGATGAGTATTGCGGAAGAAAAATCGCGTGAAAACGGAAGGGAATGCCCGACGGCCTTAAAACACCTGATGATGATGAGAATGAAAAAAAACATCGTGAGGAGACCGCCGTTAACACCCTGGGAAAGATATTCGTTGGTAATATCGGACTTCGTCGGATCGATCGCCAGGTGGGTTGCCATCCAGTTTGCGGTGAATCGGGTGCCGATAAGCCACCACTCATCGAAATGACGGATGGCTTGATCGATAAGAGCGGCACGATGCCATCCCGTTCCGCCCATGAGGCTGCCCAGGCGCGCGAAGACGAACCAGATCGGTGCGACCATGATCAATTGCAGTATAAATAATGAACCGATAATACTCCACCGGATCGCCCGCATTGAATCGCGGAAGTGCCACGCCAGGAGGCCGGTAATGCCGCCGATTGTTGCCAGCAAGGCGCCGCTTGACCCTGCCGAATAACTGATGGCTAACGCCGCGGCAAAACCGATAAGCACGAGCGGCTTGGGAACCGATTGCTGCCACCACAGTGCGATAATGAGCGGGAGGATCGTCGCGCCGAAGGTACCGGCAAGAATCGGGTGCATGAAGCATCCCTGGCTGCGCACCTGGTCGTTACGGATTTCGGAATGTTCCGGTACGCCGCCGAGCAGCGAAAACGGGTTGAAATCGGTGATATGCTCGTACAGCATGCAAAGGGAAAGCGGGATAAGAAGAACGATGCAGAAGGCAAGATTGCGAACCACGTCCTCAAGATTGCGTAGATAGGCCCGGCACAAAAAATACACCCCCATGGTATCGAGGCTGTAACCGATCCTATTGGCAAACGCGGCCGCGGTTCCCCAGAGCAGGGTATAGCAGATAACGGCGGACAGGATCCACAGGATTGCGGCTTTATCAAGTGATTGAAGGGTAAGCTTCTCCCGGTCGCGCCGGATTGTCATTCGGAGAAATCCGAACAGGACGAGGAAGCGGATCATGGTGAAATGGCCGGCGAAAAGGAGAATATACGGCTTAAGGGTAAGAAAAAAGGCCCCGGAGAGAAAAGGAAATAAAACGTACCGGCGCGGAAGAATCAGCATTAATATGCCGAGGGCGAGGGTAAGGTGAAGGATCAGGGGTGCGGGGGTGGTCATAGCGGGCCTCCTTTAGTGCCGGATAATCGGCCGGAGATGCAATCGAATAATACCTTGCCGTCCCGGTATTCGATGAGCACTCCCTGCCGAAGGTGAGGCGGGCGTGCACAAGAATCCGTAGCGCGTCGGTCCTCGCACCCCGTTTGAAGAAAGGCGCCTGATTGCAGCCCCGGGTAATAATGGCATGAGATGATTCGCTCGAAAGACATCGCTACTCTTTGGTCAAGGTATCGACAATGGCCTCGAAATCTTTCTTTTTTATATCCCACGTATTCGCCGCCGCATAGCGCCGTCCATGATCCGAGAGCAGTACCATCTTTTCCGGGTTTTCGTACAAGTCGAGTATTTTAAAGGCACAATCCGCGGGATTATCAATTTCAAAGAACTTGATCATGGAATCGTCAAAATAGAATTCATCGACGGTTGTCCGCGAAGCGACGATCGGGATGCCTGACGCCATGAAGTCGAGAATTTTCGAACTGAAAGCCTCGGAAGCGAAAAATCCGCCCCGTTTAGGTACAATGCCTATGTCAATGCTTTTGTATACCTCGACGAGCTCCTGGATCGTGAGTGCCTCATGAATGCATACCGCATGCATAAGGTTGAGATCGACAATCAGCCTTTCGAGTCGGGCGCGGTAATCGGGAATCCACGATGAGGCATAAATGGAAAAGGTCGCTTGCGGCACCCGTGCAAGTACGGTGGGCATGGCGCGAATGGCGATATCAACCCCATGGTGGTACGACAAATGACCCGGGTAGATGATCGAAAGCCGGCCGGGTATGAAGGAATGGCGAATACCCTCGAAATATTCCATATGTGAATAGTTGATGAAGCCGATGCATCGTTCGACGGGATAGCGATTTCTTTCGGCAATTTTCCTCCGCCACAGGTCGTTTCCGGCAATGACGAAGTGTGAAAAATGGACCGAGTATTTTTCAATGATTCGAAGCAGCATGGCATATGGAGAATTGAGAGGTTTGGAAAAACGTTCGCAGAAAAGTTCGGGAAGAATGTCATGGATATCAAGGATAATTTTCGTTCCCGTCAGGCGTGGAATAATAGCCGTAAAAACGAAAAAATCCGGGACATTATGGACAATGATGATTTTATAGGGGTTGCGGATATGATTGACGAGAATGATCATGCTGCTCTTTATGAAGAAGAGAAGCATTTTGGCGAAATAGTCCAGTGGTCCGCCCTGCGAATCAAAATTTCTGCGCTGGATCCGATAGAGGCGCACGCCCTTGATCGTTTCGGTCCTTGACATACCATCGGCGCGTAACGCAATGGCGTCGGTTCGACCGCCTCGTTTAGCAAGCACCTCGGCATAACGCCTGACCCTGAAATCGGATTCGTAAAACGCATAAGCAACTGTACAGGAATTCATGGCATGGTTTCCTTGGTGGTAGGGTTAAAATATCCATTTATTTATTGTTTCCGCAATATAGAGGATTTTATCAACGGATAACCATTCGTGATTAGGTATCGTCAGCACGGTTTGCGACAGAAGTTCGGCCGCAGGGCAGTCGCCGGCATAACCGAACGATGGCCGTGCGGACTGAGCTATTCCGTCGAGGTAGCGTGCGCTGTCGATTCCGCAATGGGAAAGATATTCGGCAAGACGCCTTCGTTCTTCCGCCGAACGCAGACGAATTGCAAATTGGAACCAGTTGCATCTGCAATGAGGTTTTTCCCCGGGCACCTGTACGGCGCGGTTGCGGATGTGCTCCAGGAACAGCTTCGCATGAGCGCGCTGCCGGGCGATTCTCTCGTTGAGCGACGGGAGCCGTCGGTCGATGATGCTGAGGCTGCTCGACGGTATCTTTTTGGCCGCAAAGCCGCTTTTCCCGGAAAGGTTGAAAGCCGCATCGATGCGTCTGCCGAGCGGAAAACCGACGAGTCCGTAGAGCGGGCGTTGATACAGTGCCGTTTTTACCAGGGTTGCCAGGCAATTAATAATTTCGGACAACGGCGGCATCGAATCGAAGTTGTTGACAATGGCGGTGATTTTTTCAAAAAGGGTGGGGTCGGTGGATACGATCGCGCCTCCCTCTCCCGCGGAGATGCACTTGCCAGATCGGAATGAAAAAAACGACGCGACGCCGAAAAGGCCCACGGGGCGATCCTTATACCTGCTGCCGAGAGCATGCGCACAATCTTCTATGACCGGCACCTCTCCCGCGGCGGCGGCGATTGCCTCCATGTCCGCCGGATGGCCGAACATATGAACGACGATGATCGCCGAAAGCCGCGATATTTTTCTTGCGATATCGTCGGGAGATACGGTGGCGGTATCCCGGGAAGTGTCAAGAAATACCGGTCGCATCCCTGCACGGCGGATGGCATCGAAGACCACCGGACAACAGAAGAGCGGAACGCCGATTCCCGATCCGGGAGCCAAGTCGAGCGAGCGGAGAATCGCAAAAAGGGAGGCTCTTCCGGAAATGGTATAAAGAACCGGGCGATTGAACATGGATTCAAGCGAGCGTCCGCGTGAAGGAACACTTTGAAATGCGGCGACAACGGCATTCGCAATATCGGCGAAGCCGTACTCCCATCGGGCGCGTGGGATCAGATTCAACCTGGTTGAAAGGGACATGTCGATTATCCGTGCTATCCAAGAAAACGATAAAAATGCGCTCCGAGCAATTCCGTCACGGAGAAGGGGAGATGACGCCAGAGCGAGGTGAAGCACCGGTAGAACCTGCCGCGTTCTTTCGTCGATGCCGCTCCCTTGATCTTTGGGTAATAGTAATACGGAAGATCGACATCCTCCATTCCCCACATGTTTTTATACCTGATGAGCCCGATGTTGTCCGGAGAGGTCCTGCCGAAGTCGAGTTCATGGTAACCCTGCGAAGCTCCCCAGTTGATAACGCTCCAGGTCAGCAGGTGATTAGGCGCAAATGTCTTTACATAATAGGGGTCGGAAGCGCTGTATTTGTAGTGAATCATTTTACCGACAATAAGAAAAAACGAAGCGGCGATGGCCCTGGATTCGTGCCGGGCCACGACAATAAAGGCGCGATTCTTGACCACCGTGGAATCGAATAAATTTTCGAAAAAAAACCTCGGTTGCGTCGGCATGCCGTGCTTTTTACGGGTGAGTGCATTGAGGCGGCAGAATTCTTTGAGCGCCAGCCTGCTGTTCTCCTGCCGAACTTCCACGCCGGCTCTTTCCGCTTTCCGTATGGAGTACAGGATGGTCTTTTTGTCGATACGGTCCCTGATGGCGTCGATGCCTGATTGCAAATTTATCGTATGACGTTTGTAATAATCGTAGCGGGTGAACATTTCGGGCGATTGCAGACCGCCCCTGATCTCCAGACATTTTAATTTCTCCGGAAACTGTTCCCGCAGCCGGAGAAGAAAATCGGCTTCACGCAGGCTGTTCGAGAGAAGCGGACCGCCGTAATCCGAAAACGGGATCGAAACGACGCGGGGCCGGGAGAAATAGCGCCGGATCCCGAACGAGGGAAATATGCCCGCAAGCGATCCGTTGTTTTCCCGGGCGAGTATGAGCAGGGGATCGAAGGAGTAGGTTTCGTGAATCGTTTTAAGCCAATTAGACAAATGGTATGGAGTCGCGCTGGGGTGCGATTCGACGAATGAATCCCACTCCTCAATTGCCCCTTCATCCCGCAGGGTTACACGTTCAAGTTTCATGGTGCCCGCTCCAATTGCATCCGGGGAGCGGCATGCAGATGCATAAACGGTTCCCCGGCAAAAGGTTCCGTCTGGCGCAAAATGATGGTATGTCGCCAGAAAGCCGCAATATCCCGCGGGAGCGCGCTCCAGTATTGGCCGGCATACCGATGTTTGATGTATTCGAGAAAATCCCGATAACGGCTTATCGGATACTCTTCCGGTCCCAGGCGATGGCCGGAGAAATTTATGTAGTCCGGATGCGTATTGATAAGTGCCATACCGTTTTTTTCGACGATCCACTCAAGTTTCCTTTTCCAGAGCTCGGTACTCCGTTCCTTCATGAGAATAAACAGGGTAAAGTCCTGTGCCAGGGTGTAGGGCAGCTCGACGAACCCGCCCGGGGAATTTTTGCGGGGGATCCAGAAGGGAAAAATGGTCCCGACGCCTTCGCTTTGCGGTTCAAACGGATCGGTATCGAAGGTAGACGCATCGTACCGTATGTTGAGTTCGCCGATCCAGTCGAGATTACGGATCATGGACGGGGCACGGAAACCCTCGGCGTTCCACTCGCGGAGGTAGCGGTTGATGCGCACCGCATCGGCGTCGAACTGGAGGCGCGACCGGAAAAGCTTTCCATCGTGTTTCAGCCCGTGTACGCCGATTTCAAAGCCGCTGCCGGCCATGAGGCGCAGGGTTTCCGGAAAAACCCGGTACCGCTCCGGCACGACATAGAAAGCCGATTTAAAACCGAGTTCCTGTTCGAGTCGGATGAGCGAGGGAGCCTTCATCTGACCCCGCAGCGTATCGATATCATGGGTCAAAACCAGGGCGAATTTCTTCCTGTTGGGCCAGCCGTTCCATCCGGCGGGAATTCCGCCGGCATGGTAATCAATCGGCCATAATTCCATGGAATGCGAGCGCTTCCTGGTAACGGCGCCTCGTCGCAGCGCGAGCTGAAGGGCGCGGGGAATGAACGGTTTAACGGTATAGAAGAGGTCGTTTCGAGTCATATGGTCCTGCCTTCCCAAAAATTCACGATTACGCACAAGTTTACTTACGAGTTGTAGCGATAGAGAACCTTTCCGGCAATATGGAGGAGTGGCAACGGCATTATCTTAAGGAGCGTCGCGAAAGGTACCCTTGTCGAACGTTCCGATGCGACAAACGATCGGCGCGCAAAATTATAGGTGTAATAGTTCATCGTTCCTTCGCGTGCGCCCCATCCCGCCTTAAAACCCCGCAGTCCATGGTTGGCGATTTCAGTTTTTCCCAGAGAAAGCTCGGTAAAACTGTTGCGGCAAAGCCATTGAATGGCTTCCCACATGACGAGGTCTCCCGCGCAGGAGTGCCGGTACCGCGGATCCGAGGCGGCGAATTTGTAAAGAGCCTTGCGGCCGAACAGGAAAAAGACCGCCGCGGCGACCGGGCGATCGTGCAGCGCGGCGAGAGCGACGAATCCTTGTCCGGAAGCAATGACATACCGGAAAATCAGTGAAAAAAACGAAAACGGCGGAGGAGGAAGGCCGTGCCTTCTTCTTGTCAATGTGTGGAGCCGGTAGAATTCGGTGATCGATTGGGAGGTGGTCGAAACCGATGAAACGACACCTTCCTTGGTCGCTTTATGAATGCTTGATTTAGTGCCTTTCGAAAAAGCATGATAAACCGTTTGCGCGTCCCGGCAAAGTTCGATGGAATGATCGAAATACCGGACGACCGGCACGTCGTCGGGAAAATGGTCGTCGCCGCTGAGCGACCAGGAACGCCACCCGCGTGAAAAGCCGAAGTCGAGGACCTGCTCGACGATATCCCTCCACGCTTCTCCCCGGGGAGCGATCGGCGCGCAGCAGTCGGTAAACGGCAGGGAGACGCCTTTTCTTCCCCCCGCGATGGTGGGCGTTTCCATAATCGGAATAAGGGTTTCGAGACGATCGTTTGCGCAATCGGTAAAATAAAAGGGGATAAAGCGATAGGCGTCCGCAAGAACCCGTGCCCATGGCGCCGAGTGAAAGAAGGATGCCCGCTCATTGGTCGACAGGATCCCGTCCCATCCGGGAGCGGTCAGCGGGTTGAGAATCGGTAAGGATGCTTTCATAGGGGGCGGTGTTTCCGGAAAGGTTCCGTTCGCTGCAATGGTCTATCCGGCAGCCATAAAATCGGCGACCGCCCCGGCCACGATGCGCTGCGCGTCTGCCGTAAGGTCGGGAAACATGGGGAGCGAAAGCAGTTCACCGGCGATTTTTTCGCAAACGGGAAAGTCACCGGGCCGGTAATTGCGTTTCGCATATGCCTTCTGCAGGTGCAGCGGCACCGGATAATGCAAACCGGTACCGATGCCCCTGCCCGACAGGTAGTTTTGCAGGCGATCGCGTTCGCGCGCCCTGATGACGTAGAGATGGTACACCCCCCGCGACCATGCCGGTTCATAGGGCGTGACGATGTGCTCGACCCCGGAAAACAATTGGTTATAATAGTGCGCGCATTTTCTCCGGAGATCGTTCCAATGGTCAAGGTATCCAAGTTTTACGGAAAGCAAGCCTGCCTGTATTGCATCGAGTCTGCCGTTATATCCTTCCATTTCGTGATAATATTTCCGGGACTGGCCGTGATCGCGCAGCATCCTGACCGCTGCGGCAAGCGCGTCGTCGTCGGTCGTCACCGCGCCACCCTCGCCGAGAGCGCCGAGGTTTTTTCCCGGATAAAAACTGAAGGCCGCCGCCCGCCCGACGGCTCCGGCTTTCCGATAGGAGGCTCGTTTTGCGGAATAATAGGACGCGCCGTGGGCCTGGCATGCATCTTCGATAACGATTAAGCCGTAAACGGCGGCAATGTCGAGAATGGCCTCCATATCGGCCATCTGGCCATAGAGATGGACGGGAACGACTCCCCGCACCGGTCTGCCCGAGGCTTTATGGATAAGCGCGCCGGTTCGCCGGTTCCGCACGCACCGATGTTCCAGGAATGCAACGAGCCCGCGCGGATCAAGATTGTAGGTTTTCTCATCGATATCGATGAATTCGGGGTACGCCCCGGCTTGCGAAATCGCCTCAGTCGTCGCAATAAACGTGTTGGGAACCGTCATGACGACGTCTCCCCGGCGAATGCCGGATGCAATGATGGCAAGACGCATGGCATCGGTTCCGCTGTTCACCGCCACGGCGTGCCTCGTGGTGCAGAAATCGGCAAAGGACGCTTCAAATTTTTCCACCATCGGTCCGCCGATGAACCTGCCGGTGCGCAAGGCATTCTGGAAAACGCCCATGAGTTCCCCTTCGAGCGCCCGGTGCAACGGTTCAAGGTTGAGAAAGGGAATCGTTTCCGTTTGCATTGGTACCTCTCCTGCGAAGAACGTGATTTCCCGTTGTAACAATATCCGGCAACGCCCCGTGAAAAATCGCGCTTCCGGTGTCGACACATCGGGCCCTCACAGCGTCACGGTCCTTCCGTTGCTGTGGAGCGATTCGTCGCATGCGGCAAGTTGCCGGACGATCTGCAGGCCGGCGTAGCCGTCGTTAAGCGGCTTCTGGTCATTCAGAATGCATTCGATGAAATGCGAACACTCCGCTTTCAGGGCTTCCTGCGGGTCGATGCGGGGAGTCCAGATATCTCCGGAACGGTAATTCACCAGCAGGTCGTAGATCCCCTCGGTAGTCGATACCTCTATGCCCTTGTCGTAGACTTTGATTTTCTCGTCGTCATTGACATCATTCCATACAAGCATTTTTCTTTCGCCGCCTATGAGCGTCGTCCGAATCTTAACCGGAGATAGCCAATTGACATTGATGTGGGCTATCAGGGTACTGGAAAAGAACAACGTTATATAGGCAATGTCCTCATGGCCGTCCACATGCGACCGGCCGGTTGCCGACAACGCGGTGGGGTATTCGCTGATGATGAAGTTCAGAATCGAGAAGTCATGCGGCGCAAGGTCCCAGATCACATTGACGTCGTGCTGAAACAGCCCGAGATTGAATCGCGTTGAATCGTAATAGTAAATTTTTCCGAGCGACTGCGCATCCATGAGTTCCTTGATTTTCCTGACGGCCCCGGTAAACAGGAACGTGTGGTCGACCATGATGGAGAGATTTTTCCGTTCCGCTATCTCGATGAGCGCTTCTGCGTGGGCAACCGAATCGGTGAAGGGCTTTTCGATGAATACGTGCTTCCCGTGATCGAGGGCCCTTTTTGCGAGATGATAATGGCTCGATACCGGGGTCACGATGGCAACCGCGTCGATATCAGGGGCATCGGTGACTTCGTGATAATCGTAGACCGCCTTGATCGCCGGGTGTTTTTCCTTCCAGTTGGAGAGCGCATTTTCATTTTTGTCGCATACCGCCGCGACTTTTACCAGGCGGCATTTCTCAAAATTCCGCAGGATATTGGGTCCCCAGTAGCCGTAGCCGATTATTCCTATGCGCAACATGGCGCCGTTTCCCTCCTTCACCGTCATAAGCGCGATCCCGACCTCGATCGACGATTCCGTTATTTCCCCCGGGCGCTTTCCGTACTTCGTCACTTTTCCCCAAGGAAAAGGAGCGTGTATCGTCGCCGTTTAATACCCTCCCCGATACATGGCAAAAACCGTTTTCAGCAGCAGTTGAAAATCGAGAAGGAGCGACCATTTCTGAATGTACCGGAGATCCATGCGGACCATGGTTTCGAAGGGAGTCCGGCTGCGTCCCTCAACCTGCCAGATGCCCGTTATGCCCGGCTTGATACCGAATACCCTTCGCAAGTACCATGGCCGGTAGTTCTCGACTTCATAGGGAAGCGCGGGACGGGGACCGACAAGGGACATGTCCCCCTTGAGAACGTTGAAAAGCTGCGGCAGTTCATCGAGGCTGGTTTTCCGGAGAAGCTGTCCTATTTTTGTCACACGTGAATCGTGTGCCAATTTATAAATATGAACGGTACCGTCGTCCACGACGGTGCTTCCGCTTTTGATGAGATCAAGAACGTACTTTCGGTGAATGGTGCTGTCCGCATTCCGGTACATCGTCCGGAATTTGAAAAACCTGAAATGACGTCCCCCTTCACCGACCCGCTCCTGAATGAAGAGCGCCGGTCCGGGGGAGGTAAGCCGTATGCCCGCCGCAATAACGATGAGAAGCGGCGTTAAAAGGAGAAGCAGAATAAGGCTTCCGGCAATATCGATAAGCCTTTTCGCGGTCATTGAATGTTTACCGGTCGCGGAATCGATCACGTGGTAATCGCTTTTTAACGACCCGGCTTCCGCAGAGCGTCCGGTGCCGGAGCCGTACTCTTCGGGAAAAACCGAAAAGGTCACCCCGATTGATTTGATGAGTTCCTGGCCGAATTCGAAGGCAAGGGCCTCCTTGCATTTCCGCAATATCGGTTCCTTACCCGATTTCATCACTTCGGTATAAATGACGCCTACGGTGTGGCGATTCCTCAACCAGCCCTTGATATCGCTCTCACGGATGCACTGTTCCGTCCACCGGGTTAATTTGTTGATCAGGTTTTTTTCGGGCAGGATATCGAAAAGCCGGTGAATATCCAGCAGGAGAATGAACAACGCCTTGCCTGAACGATCCACCCGCCGTCTTTCGCGCGCAAGAATCTCATGAAAAAAAAGATCGGTATACATCGCGTAATCGGCGTCCCAGCCGCCTTGCCGGAATGCGGCTTCCGCAGCATTGCCTTTTCGAAAGACATGAAGAATCGTTTCGGCTATAAGGTTCGTATCCATTGGACCCGTTCTCCAGGCTTTCCGCCGTTGTCGCATCAGGGAGTCGGCAAATCTTAACATTTCAAACTCTTTCCCTTTTTGATAAAAAAGCAAAAAACGAGCCACCATAGGCCGTACCGATGCCGGCCGCTGAACGGTCTTTCCACCGGTTGTGCGGGAGTATCGGTATCGAATCACCGGGGATTTTCCCAATAATCGGGGTTCCCGGCGTCGGGTCCGGTTCGCATTATAAAAAACAATAGCTGGAATTGGAAATATCCCTGCGGTGCCCCTGAATCGCCTTCTCCGGGGATCGATAAAATGCCTGCTCTATGAGAATGTTTTGTCCGGTCACCCTTGCGTGGCCCGGATTCTTCGGGTATATTTTAAAAGCGGCTTGGTAAGGCAGGAATCATTAAATTATAGAAGCAGGTGATGCATCCTCGTTGAAGTCCCGCATAGTTTTGCAGCTCTATCGTGAGTTAATCGTTTAATTCCCAGGCAATGCCTCTGTAGTTGGAAAGCTCTCCACGAGAGCGGAGGCGGTTTTTGTGTCCGCAATTTAAGCGGTAAAGCGGCTGGTTCAATCATTATCAAGGAAAGGAAGGGCCGACGATGCGCTCTCTACTATTGGTGTTACTTATTTCCGGAGCAATGACGGTACAGGCGGCGACCTACTATGTCGATTTCGCCAATGGCTCCAATGCCAATGCCGGAACAACGACGGCGAGTCCGTGGAAAAACTGCCCGGGCGACAGCTTGGGCACCCTGGTTCCGGCAACGGCCAAACTTAATCCGGGAGACATGGTTATCTTTAAAGGCGGGACCGTATATCGCGGTTCATTCGGAATTACCGCCTCGGGCGTCGCCGGAGCCACCATAATCTACGACGGGAATTCTACCGGTACCTTCGGTACGGGAAGCGCGGTTATCGATGGCGACTCTATCCGTTACAACGGCATTTTTTCCCGGATTTCCTCACCCACGTATATCGTCGTCAGGAATTTTGAGATCCGCAATATGGCCTATAACGCATCGGCGCCCTGGGCGAGCGGCAGCGGCATCTCGATTTATAACGCTTCACATTGCACGGTCGCCAATTGTTTTATCCATAATATAGGGTATTGGAATAATGACGGTTCCGTCGTCCCGGCGGGGTCCGGCGTTACCATGGACATGGCTTCCAATTGCCTCGTTTCGGGCTGCAACATCACGAAAACGGGGATGACCGGCGTTGAACTTGATGGAGCGCAAAATTGCGTCGTTTCCCGCGATACCATCCACGATTATATCACGTGGGGGGTTGACCTTGCCGGAGATTATCAGCTTTGTACGGGCAACGACGTCTGCGATAACTGCATCCACGATCTTTATTATTACGATACCGGTTTTTACGGGGTGGCCGATCCGCCCCACACGGACTTCGTCTTTATCCGCATGGGCAGCGGCCAGCGTCCCGTGAAAAATATCGTAGAAAGGAATCTCTTTTACAATAACTACAGTTTTACGGATTTCGGCGGTACGGCGATGACCTTTCTGTCCTTTGCCGACAGCACGACGATCCGCAACAATGTTTATATCAACCCGCACAGTTACTTTGCGGCCTTTTTCGGGTGGACCTCGTCGGGCACGAAGTTCTACAGCAACACGATCTATGCGCCGCGGTCCTGCGGGTGCCTCCTGCAGTCGCACGGCTCGAACGATATCCGGGACAACATCATTATAGCTTCGAGCGAACTAGTTGAATTGACCAACGATACGGATCGGATCAATCTGACCTGCGATTACAATATGTATACCAATGGCACCGGGAGCCAGAGTTTCGTCCTGATCACTCCCTACACCGCCTGGACCTTTGCCGGCTGGGAAGCGCTGGGCTATGATGCCCACAGTCATAACATTGCGGCGATCGCAAATTTCAAGTTCGACAACACCGCCGGTTATCCGACCGCCTGCCAGTCCATGAACCTGCAGGTGGAAGCCGCAAGTCCGGTGATCGGTGCGGGGATACCGCTTCCGGGTTTTTCAACCGACAAGGATTCGATTGCCCGGCCCGCCTCGGGCGCCTGGGACGTCGGGGCCTATGAGCATCAAACCACGGCGGTACACTCTTCCGTTACGCAAACCGGGCCTTCGCAGCGGGGCGCCCTCGTGGCCGAAGTGTTTTCAATCGAGCAGCTTCACGCGCTATTAAACGGCGGGAATTATATGATTTTCGATCTGGCGGGAAGGTCGCTTCCGGCCGGGTCGGTGGAAAGAAACATGCTGTATCTGCTTCGCAACGAGAAACTCGGTACCGCATTGAGGATAATGGTTACACGATAGCCGCCCGGCGTATCGGGCACGGCAGGCAACCTCGGGCGTCTCCTGTTCCACGGAAGAGGGGACGCTTTTTTTCGGGGAGTATGATCCCGGCTCCGCACTTCATCCCGTCGCCGCATATAATCCATACTTTCACCTTTATTTTTGGACGCCTCACTATATATATTAAAAAACGATACCCATGGGGCTTCAGATGAGGTTGCCTGGCTTCGGGAATTCCGCTAAGAAAAAACACTCCGGGGAGGATGCATGAATCGATTTGTTGCGGGTAAAGCCGTATTCGGTGCCATTCTTGCCGTACTGCTTGCATCGGGTGCCCAGGCTGCCGATACTACACGCTATGTCTGCATCGGGAACAGCATTACGTATGGGTACGGACTGGCAAAGGTTACCCAGGCATATCCCTATTTACTGCAGAAAATGCTTCGCAGCACTTATCTGACCTCCTCGATTCCTCTCGTTACCGACACGGTGTTCGACTATGGTGTCAATTCCTGCACCCTTCTCCGGGAGGGGGATAAGCCATATTGGACTCAGCCGGATTTCCTTGCAACGTTTTCAATCCGCCCCTCTCTCATTTCAGTGATGCTCGGTGCGAACGATACCAAGGACAGCAACTGGGTGTACGGCGCGAATTTTCCCACTGAATACGGGCAGATGCTCGATACCCTGTCGCACATTACCACCAAGCCGAAATTGTTCGCCTGTTTCCCTCCGGCGGAATTCGCCAATACGTTTACTCCGCCCTTGCGCGACAGCATTTTATCGAATTATATCATTCCCGACATCAGGGCGCAGGCCCAGCAGAGGAACATTCCGATCATCGATGTCCACACGCCTATGCTGTCCAAAAGCGCGTCGTACATCGACGGTATCCACCCGGATTCAAACGGACAGAAGATGCTGGCGGATATTTTTTATGAATCGATCATCAACAGCCACTATGTGACCAACCAGGCATTCCAGATCAAGTTTCTTTACTACGGGGCGGCTCCGAACGTGACGACGCCGACCGGTACCGCCGCCGACACCACCGGCAAACCGATGTTGTACGTATATCCCGCGCCCGACAGCATTAAAACCGGCGTCGGTGTTCTCGTCTGTCCCGGCGGGAGCTACACCCATTGTTCGGTTGTTCTCGAAGGCAGTGATGTCGCCGCATGGCTGAACAGCCTCGGGATCACCGCATTCGTTCTCCGTTATCGATACAACCCGTATCTCTATCCGGTTCCATTCAACGACGGCAAGCGTGCCATGCGCCTGGTCCGGTTTCTTGCTCCCACGTACGGACTCGACACTACCCGTATCGGCATCATGGGATTTTCAGCCGGGGGCCATATCGCCTCGTACGTAGCGACCCACTACGATAACGGCAATGCCGCTTCGCTCGACTCGGTGGAAAAAAAGAAATGCCGTGCCGATTTCAACGTCTTTGCCTACCCGGTTATTACCATGGTCGGCTCCTATTGCAACACGGCATGCCGGACCGAGCTTTTCGGAACATCGCCGGCCCCGAGCACGCTTCTTCTCGATAGTTGCAGCAACCAGATGTGGGTGACTTCACAGACGGCGAAGACCTTTATCGACCATGGAGGCGCCGATTCGACGGTACCGATTCAAAACAGCGAAATGTTCGATTCCGCACTCAAGGCCAACGGTGTTACGCAGAAATTTTTCATCGACCCGGGGATGCCTCACGGGTATGGCACCGGCGGTGAGTGGACCGATACCTGCCGTACCTGGCTCATAGCGCAGGGAATTATTCCCGGAACGGTCGGCACTAAAACCGTATCGCTCCAGGCATCTGCAACGGGTGTGTCGCGGGTAGCCGTTTCGGTGGAGCGCGGCGGTTTGCGGTTTGTTTCCAGGGTGGCCGGTCTCAGCGAGTGCTCCGTTTACCGGCCAGATGGGAAACAGTGCGCGGCATTCCGGTTGGAGGGGCGATCGACCCTTATCTGGCATCCCGCCACCTCCGGGGTGTTTCTCGTGAAAATTAACGGCGGCAATGGCGCAAATCTCCTGAAAATTGAATTTCAACGGTAGGCCGAAGAAAGTAACTTCGGTGTGCCTCCACTCTGATTCGGGCGCGCCTTACCGTTCGACGACGATCTTCAGAATTTGCGTCGGGTTGTTTTTTTCCTCCAGGCGCAGGAGATAAAGGCCCCTCGCCGGCGGATGAAAGGGGAGCGTGGAGGGACCGAATCCGCTTATAGACCAGACACACCTTCCATCGGGCCGGATGATGGTTGCCTTCCAGGAACCAGCCGCATAGAGAAAAATCCCGCAGGTGCAAAGTCCGGTGCCCGCGGTGGTTCGGGCCACGGCCGATGGTCCGCCCGGTGCGTCGACGCCGCCCGTTACCGTGATTGGTGCAGAATCGACGATCTGCGTCGAGGAGACGCCGATTTCAAGGTCATAGTTCCCGCTTCTGGTGGCATAGGACTGTGTGCCGGCATTCCAGTAGGAGAGCGAAGAAAACGGCAACGCAAAGTTGACGGTGGTTTGTTCGCCCGGGGAAAGGCTCACCCTTTTAAATCCCTTCAGGCGCTTCAGCGGATCTCCGGGAAAATTGTCATGGACATAGAACTGCACGACCTCATCTCCGGTGCGGCTGCCGGTATTGGTGACGCCGACCGTCGCCATCACGGTGTCGCCGGGGGCAAGGGTTGCCGATCCTAGGGTCATGGGGCCGATGGCAAAAGTGGTGTAACTCAGCCCGTAGCCGAAGGGGTAGAGCGGCGTCTTGTCAAAATACCAATACGTACGGTTGTGGGAGATCACATAGTCCTGTTTGCTCGGGAGGTCGCTTTCGTCGGCAACCCAGGTTGCGGTCAGCTTGCCGCCGGGATTGTAGTCGCCGAAGAGGACATCCGCGATTGCGGTCCCCTGCGATTGCCCGCCGAACCACGCATCGACGATGGCCGGAAGGTGTGCCTGCGGCCAGGTTACGGCCAGGGGGTTACCATTGACAAGGACCAGGATTACTCGCGGATTTGCCGCGTAGACCGCTTCGATCAGCTGCTCCTGGCTGCCGGGGAGGGTAAGGGCGGGCATGTCGTACCCTTCGGTTGCAACGGTTTGATCGGTGCCCATGATCATTACGACCGCATCCGCCTGCCTGGCGGCCGCGGTTGCGCTGTCGAAGGCGGCGGCAGTCGCCCCTCCTGACATCGTGCACCCCTGAACAAAGGTAACGCGGTCGGCTCCGAGTTTGCCGATGATCCCCTGGAGCGGCGTTACCGAGAAGAGCGGCCCGGCGCTGTAATCGCCGAATTGACAGACCGCGGCATTCGGCCCGATGACGGCCAGCGTTCTGATCGTGCCGGTATCGAGCGGCAGCAGACTATCGTTTTTAAGGAGCACAATCGATTCGTGAGCAGCGGTGAGGGCGAGCTGTTGCCGCAGGCTCAAGGCGGCGCCGCCGGGTTGCAATGAGTTGTACGACACCAAGGCCGGGGGGTCGAACTCCCCCAGCCTGAAGCGCCCGGTGAGGATCCGTTTGGCGGCACTGTCGATATCCGTGGTTTGGAGAAATCCCAGTCCGGTCGCCAGAGCGAAGGGAAGGTACTCCTGAAAGGTGGAGACGCAGCAGAGGTCGCATCCGGCCCGGCAGGCGGCGACCGCGGCTTCGGCGTATGAGTTGACGAAGTGGTGGTACTGGCAGACGTACCCGACCGCGCCGGCGTCCGAGGTGACATAGCCGGAGAACCCCCACTCCTGCCGGAGGATTTTCCAAATAAGCGGAACGTTGCAGCAGCAGGGGATGCCGTTGACCGCATTGTAGGCGGCCATGATCGAAGCCACCCCGCCGTCGAGGACCGCCGCCTTGAACGGCTGAAGGTAGTAGTCGCGCAGGCTCTGCTCGTCGACCTGCGAGGAAATCCCCTCTCTCCCGTCTTCCACGTTGTAGCAGGCCATGTGTTTGGCGGTTGCAACGGTTTCAAGATAATGAGGATCGTTTCCCTGCAAGCCGCGGACGAAGGCGGTGACGAATTTTGCCGTGAGGTAGGGATCTTCACCGTAGCTCTCCTGGTTCCTGCCCCAGCGGGGATCGCGCGCCATATTCGACATCGGCGCGAAATAAACCAGGCCCCTGCCATGACTCAGGTTAAACAGGCGCGCTTCATCCGCTATTGCCGAGGCAATGGATTGGACCAGCGAATCATTCCAGGTGGCCGAAAGTCCGATGACCTGGGGAAAGAGCGTTGCGCTGTCGGTCAGGACGCCATGGATCGCCTCGTTTTCGTACCCGTAGGCATGAACGCCGAGCCGGGGGATTGCCGGGGCAACGGTTCCTAGTTGGGAAAGTCTTTCCGCAACGGTCATCCGCCCCACCAGGTCGGCGGCTCTTTGGTCGGCCGGGAGGTTGATGTTGAGATAGGCAGGCTGCGCAGACGTTGCAGCGGCAGGCATGCAGGGAAGCGATAAAATCGCCAGGCTAAAAAACAGGCGGATGGTATTCGTTGGTTTTCGATGCATTCGGCATCACGGGAGGTTAAAAGTAAATTTTCATCCCGATTGCGATGGGGGATGAGCTGCCCAGATACCCGGAGCCGTCGGGAAGGCCGCCCACAATCCAGATTATCTGGCCCGCCTGGGTACCCCTTTCAACCTGGAGAATCGGGATACTGGCATAAAGCGATATGGTTCTGGAAAGAATAGCCTCCGGCCTCAGAACAAAGATATTCGCACCTGCTGTAATCGGCTCACTGTCGTTGTAGATGTCGCCGAAATAATCGAGATCAAGGTAAGCCGGGGTATACCATCCGCCGATGAGATAAACACCACTCATTCCATAGAGCTGGAACCGATTGGTTCGCAGAAGGCGGTATTCGAGATTCGGGCTGAGCGAAAGGGTCCATGCCGAATAATTCTGGTCGGCCGCGACATACCAGAATTCGCCCTCGATCACTACATGGAGCTTATCGGTTCCAAAACCGAAGTCAATCCCCTTGTCGGTAATGCCGAGGAAGGTGGCGGCATTGATGGAAGCCGCCGCAAAGCAAGTCGCAAAGAGTATTTTTTTAAACATTGCGCCTCAATTCGACCTCCATTTGTCGCAGCCGGAGATGAAGCGGCAGAGATATCGGATAATATACTTGAATCGGCGGGAACATTCAAACAGCCGCGGCAAACTAATTTATAGATCCGCCCCGGCTGTTTTTACAATGGCACCGATGTTCGGAGTGATGAAGAGGGCGGGTTCGGTGCAGGTACCAGCAGGACGAATATTCGCTGCAGGACGCATCGAAATCGTTTTTTCAACGGCATCGTTGCGGCGACGACGGTCAACGCGATGACCGATTCCCTTAAGCGCGTACTGGACAGGGTGCGGCAACATACTTTGAACCGTGCTCCGTGAGACACCGGCGTCTGACGACCTCGCCGCCGACCACTCCGGAGCATCGGCAGAGAGCCTCCCATCGGAAAAAAGATGATTTCCATTCTTGACAATATTCCCCTTTGCGATAAGACTTCGTTCAAAATCGGCGGGCCTGCACGCCATTACGCCGAGCCGCACGATGAAGAAGAAATCCGCACCGCGCTCGGTTTCGCCCGGGATAGAAACATGCCCCTTCTTCTGCTCGGCAGAGGATCCAACCTGCTGGTAAGCGATGCGGGATGGGCCGGCCTTGTAATCGGGATCGGGGCTTCGTTTGCCGCCGTTACCTGGCAGGGCGGAACGGTGATTGCCCGGGCCGGCATTCCGCTCGATACGC
Organism: uncultured Fibrobacteraceae bacterium; assembly: GCA_964651515.1. Lineage (GTDB taxonomy): Bacteria > Fibrobacterota > Chitinivibrionia > Chitinivibrionales > Chitinispirillaceae > BOG-1184. The sequence continues at coordinate 6,612 of CAZYYB010000040.1, read as the reverse complement.
TGGTAGGCGATGCGGTCAGGCGCGGCTATGAAGGTCTCGAAGAGCTCTCCGGCATCCCCGGCTCCCTGGGTGGAGCCCTGGTCATGAATGCGGGGGCGTTTTCCGCGACGATAAGCGATGTGGTGGAGCAGGTTTCGTACTTCGATCTGGATGCGGTGAAAATCGTTACCGCAGCGAAGGACGACCTCGATTTCGGCTATCGCTCCAGCATCTTGCAGCATAAGAAGTCCGTCGTCCTCGGGGCGGTCATCAAGTTGCGCTCAGGTAATCAGGAGCTGCTTTTTGCGAAACGGCGGGATATCCTGGAAAAAAGGAAGATCAGGCAGCCGCTTCACCTGCCCAACTGCGGAAGCGTTTTCAAGCGCCCTCCCGGCAATTATGCCGGCGCCTTGATCGAGAAAGCGGGTCTCAAGGGGTTTCGCTATGGAAATGCCGGAATATCGGACCTGCATGCGAATTTTATAGTAAATCTCGGCGGTGCACGGGCTACCGAAGTTCGACATCTCATCGTTCTCGCCCAGCGACGCGTATTCGAGCTCTCCGGAGTCCTTCTTGAACCGGAAGTTATTTTTGCCGGGCAGTTTCAGGAACCGTTGTTTCATCCATGAACCCGTGCGGGTCGAAAATCAAAGCCTGTGAAATCGGAGCACGTCATGATATCGGTTGGAAAGTTTGTCACCGGACCGCTGGAAACCAATACATACATCGTCTGGAATGAAATGGGGAAGGGCCTGGTGATCGATCCCTCCTCCGGATGCACCGGCCTTATCGAACATATTGTCAAGGAAAAGATAGCCCTCGAAGCGATTTTCCTGACCCATGCCCACTTCGATCACATTCTGGGCATTCCCGAGGTAGTGCGTTTTTCGGGGGGCCTTCCGATCCATATTCATGCGGCCGATGCGATGGCGCTTTCGGATGCCCGGGCAAACGGCTCGGAATGGTTCGGGCAACCCTATGCATTTTCAGGACTTGTTTCCCCGGTCGATGAGGGCAGACAGCGCATCGGAAGCTTCGATACCCGGGTGGTTCATGTGGCCGGCCATACTCCCGGCGGATGCGCGTTACTCCTCGAAAACTATTGTTTTTCCGGCGATGTGCTCTTTGCCGGGTCCATCGGGAGGAGCGATCTTCCGGGAGGGAACGGCAGGGAGCTGCTTGAAGGAATAAAGAGCAAACTTCTGGTCCTGCCGGACGAAACGGTCGTCTGCCCCGGTCATGGCGGCAGAACAACCATCGGAAGAGAAAAATCACATAACCTTTTTTTGCAATAGATTTTTCCAAATTTTGACGCTGCAACGGCTTGTGCCCGGTTTATCCGCGATTTTAACGTCGGGAATACTCGTATTATCTTGACTCCAATTATAGATAATTGTATTTTCTGAATGCTATCGGGTAAGGAACGTATTTAACTTCATGAGTCGACTTCGTATAAGCGCACCGAATGTAATTCGGCAGGCCTACCCGTGCGCTTACCGGGTCATAATAAGGAGGAGGTTGTATGGTGAGTGCGGGCAGATGGTGCGGAGCGGTCGGAATAACGGCAATATTCCTGTTTGCGGGCATGGCAGCCGCCCAGGATAACTATGCACAATGGCAATATTATCGAAATATTGCGCTCAATACTCAGGCTTCGGGCGCATCCGTTTCAAATCCGGTAACCAAATTTCCCGTTCTTATCCGCCTTACCGCCGCCGATTCGCAGGTTTTTCGCAAATCCCTGGGTCATGGGCAGGATGTGCGTTTTTCAAAATGGGACGGGACCCATCTCTCGTACCAGATCCAGCGATGGGACAGCACCGATATGTTGGCGGAGCTCTGGGTCCTGGTCGATACGGTAAAAGGTTCGGACAGTGCCGAGGCGGCATATCCCAGCGGCTATCTGAAAATGTATTGGGGAAACGGCAGCGCCGCGGATAGTGAGAATTCAATTGCCGTGTTCGATACGGGGAATGGGTATCAGGCGGTATGGCATATGGCTGAAAATTCAACCGGGAACGCGGTCGACGCGACTGTCAACGGGTTTATCGGCACTGCATCCGCGACGGCGCCCACCGACAGCACCGACGGCGTATTGGGATATTGCCGCTACTTCAACGGCACTGCCGCTAATTTCCAGGTAGCCGGAAGTGCAAGCGGAAAGCTTAATTTCATAGACAGCAGTACCTATTCCATTTCGGCATGGGTAGAGTCCGATACCTTCCCGACCACAAACTCTTCTACAAACCGGGGGACGATCGTGGGGAAGTATGCCGCCGCCGGGGGGACGTATGTGGCACAAACCGTAGGAGGAGCGGCTCCGGTTTGGGAATTAGCGTTGGATACGCGGTCGGCCGCGAATAACAATGTGTGGTACGATATGGCATCGACGGGTGATGCCCACACCTGGCATTATGTAACATTTACCTCTCAAACCAGCGGCACCATATGCAAATATTTGGATGGTGCGTTTGTTGACAGCATTGTTACGGGCGGAAATGCCAAGGGAGTCAGGGATACGACAAGAACGGTATCGATCGGCAGCCAGTGTACCGGATCGACCAAGATGAACTATTTCCAGGGCAAGCTCGACGAGGTAATTCTTGCAAATGTCACCCGGAGTCCGAGCTGGATCCAGCTTTCCTTCAAAAATCAGCAGGCTGCGCAGACACTGGTGGTCAAAGGGCCGATCCAGCAATCCGGTCCGCAGGCGCCGGTGCTCGCATCGCCGACCAACGGCGCGAATAGTGTGCCGCTGTCACCGACGCTTACCTGGGGTTCGTCCGCGACGGCTACCGCCTATGAGGTACAGCTCTCCTCGGCTTCAAACTTTTCCAGCACGATCCTCGACCATACCGTTTCCGGAACCTCGCAGACGGTTGCCGGTTTAACGAACAGCACCATGTATTACTGGCGGGCGAACGCCAGTTCGACCGGCGGCAGCAGTGGTTGGTCGGGGGTATGGAGTTTTACGACGATAGCTCCCTGGGCCGCTCCCCCTCTGACTTCGCCGACCAACGGCGCCGGGAATCAGCCGGTATCGCCGGTTCTGGCCTGGAACGGGGTGACCGGTGCCGCTTCATATACCTTGCAGGTTTCGACGGGCACCTCTTTTAACACCATGGTTTTCAACCAGAGCGCCCTGACCGCGTCCTCGCAGGCGGTGGGTCCCCTCGCCTACGTATCGACGTACTTCTGGCGTGTCAATGCCTACGACGGTGTCAGCGTCACGAGCCTGTGGTCGAACGTATGGTCGTTTACCACGACGATGCAGGTCCCGGCCGCACCGGTCTTAGCCTCCCCGTCGAGCGGGACGCAGAACGTGCTGCTGAACACCAACCTGAGTTGGGGGACGGTGGCTACCGCGTCGGCGTATCAGGTACAGGTATCGACCGATGTTAACTTCGGTTCCACCGTATTCGGCCAGTCGGGCCTGACGCTGACGACTATTCCGGCAAGCGGTCTGGCGAACAGCACCATGTATTACTGGCGGGCGGGCGCGGCAAATGCCGGTGGTAATGGCTCATGGTCGGGGACGTGGAATTTCGTCACCATTGTCGCCGCTGCCGGAGTACCCGCGCTCTCCTCACCGGCAAGCGGGTTGTCGGGTTTGGCGACCACGCTCTCCCTCAGTTGGGGATCGGCAAGCGCCGCTTCGTCCTATGTGCTGCAAGTCTCAACCGCATCGAATTTTTCGACGACGGTCCTCAGTGCGAGCGAGCCGGGTGTCTCCGCTTCGGTAAGCAACCTGGCTCTCGGAACGACCTATTACTGGCAAGTTGCCGCGGTAAATGCTGCCGGGCAGGGTACCTGGTCGGGCGTCTGGAATTTCATGACGACCCCCACGGCGGTGTTGACTAAAAATGGTAAAACGGCACTGACGACCGATTTCAGCGTCAGGGGCACGGCTCTGGCATATTCACTGGCAACCTCAGGGGCGATCGAGATTTCCTTCAGCGATCTGCTCGGCAGGACGGCGCTGGTGGTGCACCGGACCATGGCAGCCGGCAGCTATACCATGGCCCTCCGCGATTGCGCGATTGCCTCAGGACGCTATATCGTGCAGTTTAAGGCGGCCGGCATCGAAAAGCAGGCGGTGGTACTCATCGATCGGTAAAATCATCCGCTGTTCGATGGTCTCTACGACCGACCGAAGTCCCGGGGAGGCGATCCTGTCGCCTCCCCGGTTTTTTTTGGTGCGCCCGGCATTCTCACGAGCCTTGTTGTAAGAGTCCTTTGGGAGCGACGCCCCGCCATCGGTCCGGGGCGGGGACGACGGCGGGCGTATGGTTTCCAGATAGTCGACAAGGCGCATTAAAAAGGACTTGATTCTTTTAAAGCGGGTCTTTATATTAAGTCTTCGCTGGTTCCTTCATTTCCGATGATTATCAATGTCGGCCGGTAGGCGCTCGGCCGGCCATCCTCACTCTGCAAATTGGCTCGTTACACACATCAGCCGGAAGGGGTATATGAAAAACTTTTTCAATGCCACGGTGTTCGGTGCCATGACCATTGTTGCCCTGTGTTCGATTGCCGATGGCCAGCTCTATACCGGATGGAGTCATTATCAGGATTTTTTAATGAATCCAAGCGCCACCGGCATTACAACCAACCCGGTGAATTTCCCGGTACTGCTGCGGTTGACCAGTGCCGTGGCGTCGGTCTGGTCCGATACGATCGGCATTGGCGCCAATAAGTGCCCGAATGATCTCCGGTTCGCCAAAGGCAGTAATCTCAATACGGGATACTCCTTCCAGGTCCAGCGATGGGATGCAACGCACCAATTGGCGGAGGTCTGGATCCTGGTGGATACGGTTTTTTCCACATCGACGGCGCAGGATTTAAGAATGTACTGGGGGAACGGCTCGGCGGCGGCAGCATCGAGCGGACCGTCGGTATTCAGTCCGGCTAATAATTTTGTCGCGGTATGGCACGGGTCCGACACGAGTGATGCAACGGGAAACGGGTATACTCTGGCCAAATCATCCACAGGTATTGTGAAAACCGCCGGGCTGATCGACTCGTGCTATTTGTTAACGGGGAGCGCTTCGTCGGTTCTTTCCATTACCGGTACTGCCTCGACGATGGGCAGTCCCGCCACTCTTTTCCTATCATGCTGGGCGAATGTCACCGGTACCGCCAGTAATCAGAACCTGATACAGATTGCCAGCTCTCCGGGACTTCGGGCCGGGGACGGGACCAGCAGCGACAATTGCATGTATTACATCAGCGGCACCGGTACCGGTACTTCGAATGATTGGGCAACCGGTCCGGTTATGTCCGGCAAAGGGTGGACGTATGTCGGCGGTCTTTTCAATCCCTCGGGGCCAGTCGAATCCTACTATTTCAATGACACCATTCCCAAAAGTCTGACGGTGGCAAAAGGCACCATGGGAACAAACGCCGGCGCTATCGATTATGGCGTCACCACTATCGACTCAACCGTTTTAGGCGGTCTCAGCAACATGGGCACGGGCTATTTTTTAACCGGGTCCCTCAATGAAGTCCGCGTCGAAAAAACCGTGCGAAGCGCAGACTGGATAAAGCTATGTTATTTAAACCAGGGTGCGGGTCAGACCTTTATCCAGGCGAATCCGCTTCCTACCGCTCCAGCGCTCGTATCGCCGACCAATAATGCCGTTAACCAGACCTACCCCACTCTGAGTCTGAGCTGGACATCGGGTTCCGGTTCGGCGGTAAGTACCTATGAGATCCAGGTGTCGACCGGTGCGGGTTTTTCGTCAACCGTTTTCGACTTTCCCGGCCTGACCGGTAGTGCCACCACGCAGGCTCTCTCGTCCTTGTCGAGCGCGACCATTTATTACTGGCGCATCGATGCGACGGGTTCCACCGGAACCGGGGCATGGTCAAGCGTCTGGAGTTTTACTACGGCGACGCCGTGGGCGCCGCCGCCCCTTGCCACCCCGACCACGGGCACGATTAATCTGTCGCTCTCTCCCGCTTTAACCTGGGTTGCCGTCAGCAATGCATCTTCCTACGAGGTGCAGGTGTCGACCAGCCCCGCTTTCGGCAGCACGTTTCTCGACCAGACCGGCGTGACCGGAAACTCCCTGAATATCACGGGTCTTTCAAATTATACGCAGTATTACTGGGAGGTCCAGGCCTATGGAACCGGCCAGACGCCCGATCCGACCGGATGGTCGGGCGTCTGGAGTTTTACCACCATTATCGGAGCACCGACTCTGGCGAGTCCGACAAATGGAGCAACGAACCAGCCGGTTTCGCTCAGCCTGAACTGGGGCTCACTGCCGGGCGCAGCACTCTACGCGCTCAGCGTTTCGACCTCTTCGACTTTCGGGACCACGGTATTCAGCCAGGCGGGTCTCACGGGGATATATCAGGCAGTTACCGGATTGCCCCCATCAAGTACCTGCTACTGGAAGGTCATTGCGACCGGCGCTAATGGGGGAACCGGCGCCTGGTCGGCTGTCTGGAGCTTTACGACTGTTCCGCCGCCTCCTGCGCAGCCGGCGCTTGCGGAGCCGGAAAACGGCTTCAAGAGCATACCGCTTCAGCCGAACCTGACCTGGAATACCGTCGCGACCGCGACATCGTACGAGCTGGAGTTGTCGGCCTCCGCGACCTTCGCCTCGACGCTGTACGATGCGGCCG
>CAZYYB010000039.1:0-27163 GCA_964651515.1 uncultured Fibrobacteraceae bacterium | reverse complement strand
TCCCGTTGCACCAGATTGTCGCCAACGTCCAGGTACAGAAGACGCTCTGCAAAAATGCGCCATTTTACGTACTCGGCCCGCTGGTGACCGATGTATCGCCGGGTTATGATCACATTACCGGAGCCATCGGCGGCGCAATTGCCGGCATGGCCGGAGCCGACTTTCTCTGCTACGTCACCCCGGCCGAGCATCTGCGTCTGCCATCGGTCGACGATGTGCGCGAAGGCGTCATCGCATCGCGCATTGCGGCACATGCGGCGGATATCGGGCGAGGAGTTCCGGCCGCGATGGAGTGGGACAACGCAATCTCGGCGGCGAAGATCGATCTTGACTGGGAACGGATGCTCTCGCTCTGTATCGATCCGGAAAAAGCTCGCCGGTACCGCGCCTCGCTCCCGCCGCAGGACGATCCCTCGCACTGCAGCATGTGCGGCGAATTCTGTGCGATCCAGCGGTCGAAGGGAATTACCTGATTGGTGCCATAAACCCCGGAATTAACGTAAAATCATGCAAAAGCTGAAACCGTCCTTTAGAATGGTTCTTTCCATCCCCCACGAGCTCTACGAACTTGTAATCGGCCAATGCTGCCTGCTCGGCATGGAGGGGAATGAAGAATCGACCGCAGGCGACCGCATCGTTCTCACCCCCTACTTCGGCGACGAAGAGACCGCACGCACCGCCGAGGGCGAGCTCCGGAAGATCGACGGACTCGAAATCTCGTCCATCGAGCCGGTCGAACAGCGGGACTGGCTTGCAAAGTGGCGGGAGTCGATGCAACCCGCGCGGCTGGCGGATGGCTTCTGGGTCTCCCCCACCTGGCTCACGCCGCCCGATTCGGCGAAGCACTGGATAAAAATCGAACCGAAGATGGCCTTCGGCACGGGGCACCACGAGACCACGCGTCTCGCCGCGGCCGCCATCATCGACTGCGCCGGATCCCTGCCCGGCCGCCGCCTCCTCGACATCGGGACCGGCTCCGGAGTCCTCTGCTTCACGGCCGACACCTGCGGCGCCGCCTCCTGCCTCGGCGTGGAGATCGATGCCCAGTGCCGGGAAAACCTGGCCGAGAATCGGCGCGACAATCCGGCGGAGGGCAGGGTCGACTTCTGCATCGGATCCATCGATGCCCTTGGTGTCCGCGGGTGCTTCGATTTTGTCGTCATGAACATGCTCATCACCGAATCCGCCCCCCTGCTTACGCAAGTTGCAGGCCTCCTTACGCCGGAAGGCTCTCTCATCTGGTCGGGAATCCTTGTCGATGAGGCAAAAGAGGCGGTGGACCGTGCAGGAACGGCGGGATTCTCTCTTGCAGACGAGCGGTGCGAAAACGAGTGGTGGTGCGGAGTATTTAAAAAAAATTAGTACTATAGACGATTACCATTTTCCCTTCATCGTCTTCATACAAACCGCCCTCCCCTGCCATGCCTTGACAAAACCGCTGTTGATCGCTATCGCCTTGTCGAAATCCGCCAGAGCCGCATCGTAGCGATGCTCCTCCATATTCGCGATACCCCGGTTACTGTACGCATCGGCAAATCCCGGTTTCAGGCCGATCGCCCCGCTGAAATCGGCCGCCGCGGCATCGTAATTTTTCTCTTCCAGATAGGCGATACCCCGGTTGTTCCGGGCATCGGCGCGGTGTGGGTTCAGGCGGAACGCCTCGGTCAGGTCTTCAACCGCACGGACCGGATCCCCCAGCGAAAGGTACACCGATCCGCGATCGTACCAGGCCGATGCATACGACGGCAGCAGGGTAATTGCAGTGGTAAAGTCGGCGATCGCCCGGTCGGGCCTCCCCGCACCGGCATAGGCGCATCCACGGTTGTGAAAAGCCACCGGATTCGGCGATTTCACGATGCAATCGGTCCAGAGCGTCACCCCGTCGTGCCAGACCCCGCAGCGGTTAAAGGTGACCAGGGCGAGACCGCCCGCGACGGCGGCGGTCAGCACCACGGGCAGAAGCCGCTTCAATCGGTCGCCGGCCAGGCGTTTATCCAGTGCCGCAACCGCGATGCCGAAGAGAGAACAGAGTCCCACGGAAGGAATGTACGAATACCGGTCGGCAACAACGGCCGGTCCTGCCGAAATGACCTGCAGGACCGGCAGAAGCGTTGCCGTAAAGAATCCCATGCCGAATAGAATAGCCCGGTTCGCCATCCGGACGCGGCGCAAAAGCAGTGCCGCGCCGAGCAGAACGAGAGGCGACAGGAGAAGTTCGACTTTCAAAAGAGCATCGGGCGCATCGGGGAAAAAGTACAGTGCGGACAGATGGAACGGAACAGCGGTTTTTACCGCGTAAAAGAGGATGCCGTAGAAGGGAATGCAGAACCGGAGAAGATGCAGCGATGCATGGTCATTCAGGGCTCCCGCGCTTCTCTGGGTGCCGACGGTCACTAAGCAGAAAAACGCGGCGACGGCAATGAAGGGAATTTTTTCCCTGAGGCATTGTCGGATACCGGGGCGGAAGGTTACATAATCGATCAATAACAGCGCTATCGGCAGGCTCACCGCCATCGGTTTCGCAAGCAGCGCCGCCGCAAAGGCGGCAAAGCAGCTCCAGTATGCGGTGCACCTTCCGGACGCGGCATAGGCACGATACCGTAAGAGCGATAGGAAATAAAAGAACCCGCAGAGGACGTCCTTGAGTTCCGCAACCCAGGCCACGGATTCAACGCGCAACGGGTGGACGGCAAACAGCAGCCCTCCCGCGAGCGCTGCGGCGGAACTCCCGCACAGGCCGCGCAGCAGCGCACAGACGAGCAGCGCGTTCACCAGATGAATCAGGAGATTAACCCGGTGATACGGGGCCGGATCAAGACGAAAAAAACGGTACTCGGCCATGCAGGCCAGCATGGTGAGAGGATGAAAATTCCCGGCATACGTCGAAGTGGCAATTTTTATCACCCCCCGGCCGTCCGAACGGCTCAGGTCGGGGTTTTCGGTGATGTACGTGTTGTCATCCCAGTTGGTAAAGCCATTTTTGAGCGAGGGCAGGAAACTGAGCAGGGTCGTCGCCGCGATTATGACGAACGACGGGAGGAGTCCGAAGGTTCTGCCGCGAGGGGAGGAAGATGCCGAGGGACAAAGCGGTGAATCGGACATTGCCGCCGGTTCTCAGAAAATGAGGAGTGATTACGTTTGACGCCTTACTATTGAACGGAGAGCCCGGAGCTATCCATCCCCCGGAGCTATCCATCAATTATAATAATATGGTCGCGGAGTGGGGAATGCAAGGTAAGAGAAAAAGATGGGGAATCCCGTATCTAGACTCCCCACCCCCCCCGTTGCATCGACGTAAGGAGGCTCCCAACGCCGGATCGGGTTTTATATCGGGAAACGTCACCCTCGGTGCGCGATCCGACCCGCGCCGCACCCTCCGGGTTACTAATCGAGGAAAGATGGAGAACCCCGTATCTAGATCCCCCACCTCCCCTTCGGAAGTCCGGCAACGTAGCCTGGAGAGCCGGACGATACAATAGTTATCGGTTCAGTCCTTTCGCCGGAAGGCTGCGCCGCTCGCGCACGACCGGGCGGTGAGGACAGGATATGTCTCATTCACCGTTAAAAGTTACCCCCTGCCGGGATAAAAAACAATGGAAAAATGCACGATTTCAAAATAAGTGTATTCTTTTAGAATACACTATCTCGCAAACTACTGTGGAGCGGCGTCGAGCCTGAGCCATGCTTCGGCCCGGTCATACTCAAGAAGAAAATCGGCGATAAGATTTTTCAGGACCGATTCGTCCGTTTCAATTCCCGCAATCGACAAGACTTCCCACAGCCGGGGATCGAGAAGAGGCGGTTCAAGACGGCCCGATTGTCCCTTCCGCGACAAGTGACAGATATGGTCGCCGAGGCAGATGCAGGCGATAAAACCCGGATCGATGTTGCCTTCCCATGGGTCATGATGATGCAGCAGACATTCCGAGATCAATTCCGGAAGGTTCCACTTCTCGGCGAGCCAGGCCCCGATTTGAGCGTGCGTCGTACCGAGCGTCGCCTCTTCCGCCTGTTCGAGCGACCGGTGCCCTTCCCGCTGCAATGCAATGATCTCGCCGAATTCACGGTCGAAGTACTGCTTGAGGATTACCTTGCCGATATCGTGCAGAAGTCCGGCGACAAATGCCTCGCCGGCAAGCCGGGGGCGGTACATGCGCACCAGCATCCGCGCCGCTACGCCGCACCCCACCGAATGTTCCCAGAACAGCCTGACATCGAAGGAACCGGAGCTCGGTGTTTTTTTAAAAACATCGAATACCGAAAGTGAAAGTCCCATTTCTTTGACCGTGTTGAAGCCGAGCACCACGATGGCAAGGTTGACAGTAGGTATTTCGCGGGAGAAGCCGTAATAGGCCGAGTTAGCCAGTTTGAGGATTTTTGCGGTGAGGGATTGATCGGATCCGATCAGACGCGACAGCACCACCGCCGAGGTCCGCGGGCTGTCCACAAGATCGATCATTTTCGAAACGACCGTCGGCAGCGTCGGCAGGCCGATGATGCTTTCGGTAACCCGGCGGATACGCGTCGCATCCGGTCTATCCTGGTTGAGCACACTAGTCATGATGTTCCGTGATCGGGCGCAGGGAACCGTTCTTTCGACGCCAGGCGCTACGCTTCAAAATCGATATTCGACCCATGCCTCGGCTCAAAAGCCGGGGACGCTTCTTCGGGGTCTTCCTGCGCCGGGGAAGCCTGTCGCTTTTTACGCCGCTCTTCATCGCGTTTTTCCTTCGGATCGATTGTTTTGCCCTCCGACTTGTCCGGTTCGGTCGGCGAAGCGAGCCGGCGCGACGCTTCCTGCCGGGCCGCATCGGCATTCTGTTCCTGATTGACCATCGGCCCACGGTGAACATCGGTCTGGTGACGGTCCATCTGCACGAGATTGCTCATCGAAACCCGCATGTCGCCGTCGTCCATAGGATCCTCCCTCAGATCAGGCATTGATGCGCTGCATGACTTTCGATCTCAGCTTGAGAATTGCTTTCGAGTGAATCTGACTGACACGTGATTCGGTAATTTCGAGAACGACGCCGATTTCCTTCAGCGTCAATTCCTCATAATGGTAGAGCGCGACCACCAGCTTTTCTTTTTCCGGAAGCTGGGTAATCGCCTCCTTAAGGATGTTTTTCACCTCGGTAAACGCAAGCTCCTTCAGCGGGTTGCTCGACCCCGGATCCTCAATGCTGTCGACAATCCGCAGTTCCTTCGATTCGGAGCTGCGGTCGGGCATCGCTTCTTCGAGCGATATCAGCGTTGCGGGCGTCACTTCGGACAGCAGGTCTTCGTACTCCTTCAGCGAAATACCAAGCTCCTCGCAGATCTCATCGTCATAGGGAAGCCGGCCGAGGTCGCCCTCGAGCTTTGAAAAGGTTTTTTGGAGCTCCCGTGCCTTCTGGCGCACCGAACGCGGCACCCAGTCGAGCGCGCGCAGTTCATCGAGGATCGCACCGCGGATTTTATGCGCCGCAAAGGTTTCGAATTTGAATCCCCGCTCCGGTTCGAAGGTTTCGACCGCCTTGATGAGCCCCATGATGCCGGCCCCGATGAGATCGTTTTTATCCACCGAAGCGGGAAGGTTGATCGCCAGCCGATAGGCGACTATTTTTACCAGATGCGCATATTCCAGCAGGATCTTGTCCTTGGCGATCTTCGATCCGCTCTCCCGGTATTCCTTCCAGAGGGTTTCTACACTGGACATGGTGCTCCCTTTCTACAATTTTCAAACGCAATGACGGGAATCATCGGCCGTTTTCCCGAGGACCGGTTTTCACTTCCTGCGCAACTTCCGGATGCGACGGGGCAGGCTCCACGCCGGACGCGTTCCGATTGCCGGCAGCCGATGCCAGACGCCGGACCAGACCGTCTTCGATCGAATCGGCGGAGAGAGGCGGCATATCCGCGGCAATCCCCTTCACTATGATGTCGGCCACGATAATGCCGACCACCCAGATGCTTCCTGCTCCGACCAGGGCCCGGATACCGATCGGGACCAGCGCATCCCATGAAAAGCGACCCGCCGCGGCAATCCCGACGGCGAAGAGCGCAAAGAACGTAGCGACTCCGATACCGAACGCGATTCGCCTGATCCACCTGATCATGGCGTGCCGGTCCGCGGCGAGTCGGCGGCGTTCGGCCCGCGCCTCGTCTGAAAAGCGTTCATGACCCGATCAAAAAAACCTTTTCGCCGAATTACCCGGCATCCGCTGACCTTCCAGGCCATTTTCTGTACTTTTCCCGAAAAAGAACCGGTCGGATCTTCAAGCACCGCCACCCGTTGTTTTTTCACGTACCGGGAGATTTCCCGGTCGTAGGGCAGGCTACCGAAGCATTGCACTCTACTTTGTAAGAATTGTATCACCAGTGTGTTCAGCCTGTCAAATGTTTCCGTCGCCTCCCGGTCGGAACCGGCCATATTGACAATAGCGGCGCTCCGCATCGCGCCGTGCCGACGCAGTACCTTCAGCATGGCATAGGCATCGGCGAGTGAGGAAGGCTCCGGCGTGACGACGACAAGAGGCAGGTCCGCGTGCAGGGCCATGCTCGTGACGGAATCGCCGATTCCCGCCGCGGTATCGATGATGATAAAATCATATTCGCGTTCAAAACTGCCGAAAATTCCCCGGATGCGCAGCAGGTCGGCCCCGCTCAAATTCGCCATCCCCTCGCCTCCCACCGAACCCGGGATGATATGGATGCCGCCCGGACCCTGGCTGACAATCGCCTCGACCGGGCACAGGCCGGCCATGGCCTGCGAAAGAGTGCGGCGCGGCGCCAGCCCGAGCAGGATATGCACGCTGGCAAGGCCGAAATCGGCATCGACGAGCAGCACCTTTCTGCGCATACGCGCCATGGCGACGGCAAGCGACAGCGACACCGTCGTTTTGCCTACCCCGCCTTTACCGCTTGTAACGGCAATGGTCGTACAGGAGGAGGGCGGCAGGGTGCCCGCCTCCTGTACGACCGCTCCTGCGCCGATCACTTCGGCAAAGGCCGGCAGCTCCTCGAACGCCCCCCCGACGGCCAGTTGCCGCAAGCGGGTGGCCTGATCAATCATGGATCGCCCCCTCCAGCAGCCGCTGCGCAAAGCGTTCAGGCTGGGCGAGTTCGATATCGTCGGGAACATTCTGCCCGAAGGAAAGAAACGACACCGGCAGTTCGCTTGTCGTCACGGCATTAAAAACATTCCCCAGGCAGGCGGTCTCGTCAAGTTTCGTGAACAGCAGCCGGTCGCTCCCCAGGTCGCGGAATCGGCGTACCGTGGCCACAAGATCGGAATCCTTCGTCGTGGCGCTGAGGACAAGGTGCACCTCATCAACGTTCATCCGGGAGAGAAATGCCCGTAATTCCTCCATATGCTCCTCGTTGTGCAGGCTCCTTCCCGCCGTATCGACGAAGACGAGGTCGTCGCGGACGCACGCCTTCATGGCGAGCGCGGCCTCGTCGGGAGAGAAGACGACATGCAGGTCGGCCTTGACAATATCCGCAAAGGTCTTGATCTGCTCGATCGCCGCAATGCGGTAGGTGTCGGCGGTAATGATCGAGACCCGGCGATTTTTTCCGATGCGGCAGTGCGTGGCGAGCTTGGCGATGGTGGTTGTCTTGCCGGCACCGGTCGGTCCGACGAAGGCGATGACGCGCGGTCCGTTTTTTTTGCAACGGATCGGACCGGCAACCGGAAAACCGGCTCCAAGGAGCTCGCGCAGACCCTTTTCGCCGGCCCCGTTAACCGCATCCATCCCCCGTTGCCGCATCGTGGTCAATAGCGATTCCGCAAGTTGCGGCTGCACCTCGCGGTCGACGAGACGCCGGTAGAGACCGGCCCAGGGGCCCGCAAAGCCGGGAGCGGCGGCCGGTGAAGGGCTCTCCGGCGAAGATCCGGCGTTTTTCGCGAGAACATTTTTTACCAGGTCGGAAAGCTGCCGGAAATCCTCCTTGAGTTCGGCATAGGAACGATCGTCCTTTTCGATGATCCCGACCTCCATGACTCCCCTCTGTCCGCCCTTCCCGGCGCGTTCGAGAACCGGCGGCGACCAGGGCCTCACCGATACCCGTTCCGCCTCGTCGACGATACAGGACGGTCGGGGCCGGTGGTAAACGCCGGTTCCCTCCGCCTCGAAAGGCCGGGAGACCTTGATCTCCGGAAATGCCTCGGACGGTTTTGTGTCCTCGTCCCTTGCCGCGGTGACCTCTACCTGCGCCGCATGAAACGGGAAGGTGGTCCCCGCCACCTTGCGCGTCTTGAGAATGACAGCCTCCTCCCCAAGCTCGCTTTTAATTTCGGCAAGCGCCTCCCGCATCGATTTGGCAAGATATTTCTTGATGATCATGCCTCTATCTCCTTTGTCTTTTTCACCGTCATCCCGCTCCGATCATGCCCAGCGATCGGATTTCAATGCCCGGTACGATCTCGTTATACGACAGGACGATCAGGTCCCGGTAGTTGCTCTCCGTGAGCCGTTTGAAGGAACTGCGGATCGCGGGCGAGCAAATAACAACCGGCAATTCACCGGCGGTCTTGACCTTTTCGATCTGGGCCCCTGTGGCCGAAAGGATCCGCCCGACCTCGGACGGCGCCAGGGTAAATCGCATGCCGCCCTCGGTTTCCTGAAGCGCGGTCTCAAGTTTCGATTCGAGGTTGGGATCGAGCGTAAGCACCGGAATGACGTTGTCGGCGTTCTTGTACGAATCGCAGATGCGCGGGGCGAGGGCATTGCGCACGAATTCGGTAAGGATCTCGGTATTCTTGTTTCGCGGCGCCGTATTGGAAAGCGTTTCGAGCACCAGCTGCAGATCCCTGATCGACACTTTCTCCCGCAGGAGGTTTTGAAGGACCCGGTGGACCTCGCCGACCGACATGACCGAAGGCACCAGTTCATCGACGACCGTGGCATTAGACTCCTTCAAGTTATCGAGCAGGGCGCGGATGTTCTGCCGCGACAGAATTTCATGCGCATGCCGCTTGATTATCTCGGTCAGGTGCGTGGCAAGCACCGCCGGAAGCTCCACGACGGTGTACCCCGCCACTTCGGCGTCGTCCTTCTGACTCTCGGTTATCCAGAGTGCGGGAAGACCGAATGCCGGTTCCACCGTGGCAATGCCGCGGATCTTCCTGGTCGTCGATCCGGGATCCATGGCGAGATAGGCCCCGCTCATGAGTTCGCCCCTGCCCGCGAGAATCGTGCGGACTTTTATGCGATACTCGTTAGGCTTCAGCTGAATGTTGTCCCGGATCCGCACCGGAGGGATGATGACGCCCAGCTCCGAGGCGAGCTGCCGCCGGATCATGGTAATCCGGTCGAGAAGATCGCCGCCCTGCTTAACATCGACAAGCGGGATCAGCCCGTAGCCGATCTCAAGCTCCAAAGGGTCGACATGCAGGCAGGTCTCGACGCGCTCCTCGACATTTTTTACGGGCACGACCGGCGCAGCGGCGACGGCGCGCTCCTCTGCCTGTTTCATGCTGACCACATAGGCGGAAATAAGGCATGCCAGGCCAAGCAGGATGAACGGAATTTTCGGGAATCCCGGTACAAGTGTAAAGAAGAGCATGACGATGCCGGCCACGCCCAGTACCCGGGGATGGAAAAAAAGCTGCGACGTGATCTCGAATCCGAAATCGTTGCGGGATGCGGCACGACTTACCAGGATGCCCGCGCCGGTGGAAATCATGAGCGCGGGAATCTGGGTAACCAGGCCGTCGCCGATGGTCAGCATGGTGTAGGTTTTCAGGCTCGTTGCGATATCCATGCCCATCATGACCATGCCGATGATGAATCCGCCGATAACATTGACAAGGACAATAATGATGCCCGCAACGGCGTCGCCGCGGACAAATTTGGAGGCTCCGTCCATGGCGCCGTAAAAGTCCGCCTCCCGCCCTATCTGCGCCCGGCGGAAACGCGCCTGCTCTTCGGTAATGAGTCCGGCGTTGAGATCCGCGTCGATGGCCATCTGTTTGCCGGGCATGGCGTCGAGGGTAAACCTCGCGGCCACCTCGGCGATGCGGCCCTGGCCTTTGGTGATCACCATGAACTGAATGATCACCAGGATGATGAAAATAATGGCGCCGACCACCATATTCCCCCGCGTGACGAACGTGCCGAAGACGGTCACCACATGACCGGCATCCGCCTGGGAGAGAATGAGTCGCGTCGTCGCCACATTGAGGGCGAGGCGAAAAAGCGTAATGGTAAGCAGGAGCGACGGGAAAACCGAGAACTGCAACGCTTCCTTCGTGTACATCGAAACCAGGAGTATGACAAGCGCCAGACAGAGGCTGAATGAGAGAAGGATGTCCATCAGGAAGGTCGGAATCGGAATGACCATCACCATGAGGACGCCGACGACGCCGGTCACGATGATCAGGTCGCGCTGCTTCCCGAGCGACTGCACGATCGGCAGGTTCAGGGCATTATTGACGGTTGTCGATAGGGCATTCTGGTTCATGGATTATGCCGCCCGGCGGTTCCTGAGGCGATAGACATAGGCCATCACTTCGGCCACGGCCGTATAGAATTGCGCCGGAATGGGGAACCCCACCTCGGCATGGTCGTACATCGCACGCGCCAGCGGTTTGTCTTCCACCAGCGGCACGCCGTTCTCGCGCGCGATCTGCTTTATCCGTTCCGCAACCAGCCGTTTTCCCTTGGCCAGGACGACCGGCGCATCGTTCACCGCCGGATCGTAGAGCAGCGCGATGGCAAGGTGGGTCGGGTTCGTCACGACCACCGTCGCCTTCGGCACCTGCTGCATCATGCGGCGTCGAGCCATTTCCCGCTGCATCGAGCGCAGACGCGATTTTATCTTGGGATCTCCCTCCATCTGCTTGTGCTCTTCCTTCACCTCCTGCTTGGACATTTTCAGCTTTTTCTCATACGTATAACGCTGGTAGGCATAATCGAAAACGGCGAGAATGATCAGGACCAGGACGATGCGGATGATTATTTTATAGGCCATTGCAAGCGTAAACGCAAAGATGGCGCCCACAGAGCCGTCCGCAAGCATCATGATCGTATGGAATTCCCCGACTATCGTCGTGTAGGCGACGGTTCCGATGATGACCAGTTTAATAATGCTTTTCAGGGCCTCGACGCTTGAGCCGGCCGAAAAGAGACGTCCCATCCCGGTGATGGGATTGATTTTGCTTAAATTCGGGATGAGCGGCTGGAAGGTAAAGAGGAAGCCGACCTGGAGGATATTCGCCGCCACGCCGGCGATAAGGATTCCCCCGGCGATCGGAAGAATCATGCGCAGGATGAGGATCAGGGATTTCGTCGCTATTTCGCTGAGCCGGGCAACGTCCATGTGCGTATTGGAAATCGAGGAGAACGTCTCGGCCATGCAGCCGCCCATTCCCTGCATGAGCCAGGAGCCGAACATCTTCAGGAGGATGATGCCGACCAGAAGCACGACCACCGAGTTGATCTCGGTGCTTTTGGCGACGGTTCCCTTTTCCCGCGATTCATGCCGCCGTTTCTCGGTCGGCGCTTCGGTTTTTTCTTCAAATGAATCTTCGGCCATGCGTCAGTTTCCCGTCCGTCATACCATCATGTAAATAACCGACCATATATCGGTGATGAGTCCTTCGAATATTTTTTTGAACAGCCCGGCGACCATGGGGAAGGCAATGATGGTCGACCCGAGACCAACGACGATTTTCATCGGAATGCCCACAAAAAAGATGTTAAGCTGGGGAACCGTGCGGGCAACGATCCCGAGCGCCATCTCGGTAAGGATGAGCGCCACATACATGGGAGCGGACATCTTGATGCCGAGGACGAAAAGTTCTCCGGTCATGTTGGTGAACTGCGCGGCAATAAGTCCGCTTTTGAAATGCTCGCCCGAAATCGGGATAACCGCAAAGCTTTTCTGGATGGCAAGAATGAAAAAAAAATGCCCGTTGATCAGGAGCAGGAAAACGGTAAAAACGACCACCCAGAGCTGGCCGACGACCGAAACCGGCGCCTCGGACATGGGATCGATGAGATCGACCATGCCGAATCCCATTTCCGTATCGATGAGACGAGAGGCGAACTGAACCGCGGCGAAGAGAAACGATGCGGTAAACCCGATGGTGAAACCGACGGCCGCTTCCTTAACTATCAGGAGCACGAGGAAGAGTATCGGGGTGCCGGGCGGCAAGGCCTGGGCGGGCGTCAGCGGCATCGAGGTTATGAGAACCGTCGTAAGAACGAGGGAGAGTCCCATCTTGATCTGCGGCGCCACCGAAGTCGACCCGAAAACCGGCAGCAGCGCAATGATTATGGAAACCCGGACAAAAATCAGGAGGAACACCTCGATGCTATCAATGGTAAAAGGGAGATGTTCCATGGGCTCTATCGGAGAAGTTGCGGAATGGTGTTGAGCAGGCCGACCGAATAGTCGAGAATCTTGATGAGCATCCACGGAAGCAGGGCGAGAAAAACCACCACCATGGCCAGTATCTTCGGGATGAACGTCAACGTCATCTCGTGAATTTGCGTCACCGCCTGGAAAACACCGATCAGGAGACCCACCGCGAGACCGGCAATAAGCATGGGTCCTGAAACGATCAGGGTGATCCACAGGGCCTGACGGCCGATATCGATGGCAACGGATGGGTCCATTTCATCCCCCTTTCAGCGAACCGGCGTTTTCTTGGAGCGACTTCAGGGCACGAGCATCCTCGACCGGCAAGGACTTTCCATCAGACGATTTGAACAGGGCGATAAAAGCCGAAATCGGGAGGTCCGAGGTGGCCGCCTCGATGATCATGGAGCCGGCCGGCCGCCGGGGGTGTTTTTTTGTCCTGCTTTTCACGGTGCATCCTAATTGAAAGAGGTGACAAGTTGCTTTATAATTATATGCCAGCCGTCGATCAGCACGAAAAGAACGATCTTGAACGGCGTCGAAATCATGACCGGGGGAAGCATCATCATTCCCATGGAAAGCAGGACGCTCGATACGATCATGTCGATGACGAGAAACGGGATGTACAGAATGAACCCGATGATGAACCCGGCCTTCAGTTCACTCGTGATGAATGCCGGCAGTACCACGGTATACGGCAGGTCGTCGACATTCCGGGGCGGCGGCATTTTTGAAATGCGGACAAACAGCGCGACATCCTTCTCGGATACCTGCCGCAGCATGAAATTCCGTATCGGTTTGCTCGCCTCGGTGACCGCATCGCGAAACTGCATTTTCTGGGCAAGGTAGGGTTGCAGGGCGTTTTTGTTGATGTCGTTCATGGTGGGCATCATGATGAACAGGGTCAGAAAGAGCGACAGTCCTACCATGATCTGGTCCGGCGGCATGGTCTGGGTACCGATCGCCTTTCGTAAAAACGACAGCACGATGATGATGCGTACGAAGGAGGTCCCCATGATGAGGATCGACGGGGCGAGCGCCAGAACGGTGATGAGAAAGACGACCTGGAGCGCCACCGCTACATCAGCGGGTTTATTGCCGTCCGCCAGTGAAATGGTAACCTTGGGCAGCACCTGCGCCCATGTCGAAGAGAGCACCGGCCCGAAGAGCAGGAAAAGCGCGCCCAGGAACCATTGCCCCGTCGGCCTTCGCGACGAGACGAGGTGCACCGCTTTCGCACGCAGGGAGGAGCGTGAAAAAAAACTTAAGCTCCGAACCCGGGGTGCCGATAACGATACTGGAGGAGTGGACTCGGTGCGCATGACGGTCATGATGATTTCTTCATTTTGGTGACGAACTGGGTGAATGCTTCCTTGAACTGCCCCGTGATCGGCCGGGCTCGTGCCGATGAAAGAATCGACGCAGCCTCGGGCCCGTCGATCTTATCGATAAGCGAAAGGTTCGCCGCGGTCTGTCCGCACAGGTACACCTTATCCTGCACTTTGAACAGCACCACATTCCTGTTCTGGCCGAGCGGGAGTACTTCCAGGACATCCATGACGCCCCTGGTGCCGATGCTCGATGTCCTCCCCAGGCCATACTTTTTTATCAACCAGGTCGCCCCGACCAGGAGCGCAATGATTACCGCCAGCGAGAGCATGATGCGGAAAACGACGAAGACGCCGCTGAGTCCCTCTTTCCGCGCGCCCGTTGCCGCGGCGGCGGCGGAATCTCCCCCCGATTGAGCGCCCATGGAGAGTTCCCGAACCTTGTTGATATCGAAGGAACCGATGCTTCGATTATCCTGGGCAACGACCGAAAGCGCGGCGATCAAAAGGGTGATCGCGGCGACCATGATTCTTGCATTGAACATTCTTTGCTTCCCCGTGAAAAACGATCGAACGGCGGAAGAAAATGCAAGGGATGTGCCATGGTTTGGCGCTTCAATTTAATACCATGATTTTCAAGGTAATGTGACTTTAATCTGATGATGAGCTTGAAGTGGGTGTTTGGGTAATGAAGGAACCAAGTTCCGCATTGGCGGCAATTAATGCCGGGAGGGAGCAGCGCGAAAGGGCGGGCCCGGAGGGTAAGGGGCGATTCAAATGGGGGGAGCGTTTCCGGTACCATGCGCGCCGCGACGATGCACCCCGGTCAACGACGGGGAGTCATCATCGGCCGAGGCTGAAAAAGAAGGTGGCGCCTTTATCCTGTTCAGCCTCAACCCGCACCGTACCCCCGTGCTTTTCAACGATACGTTTGACAATGGTCAGTCCGATACCGGTTCCGGAATATTCCTGCCGGGAATGAAGCCGCGCAAACGGCTTGAAAAGCCTCTCTCCCGCCGCCATATCGAACCCTACGCCGTTATCCCGGACGAAATATTCAGGGGAATTCCCGCCGCCCCTCTTCCCAAATTCAATATGGGCGTCCGTGTTTCTGGAGGTAAATTTCCAGGCATTATGGATGAGGTTCTGCAGGAGAATCCAGATGAGCCCCTCATCGGCCTGGGCCAGAATGTCCGGACCGATGGCGATCGTCACCGATCGTGCCGGATCCACAAGCCGCATCTCCTCGAAAATCGCCTGGGCCATTTCGCTTAAATTGCATCGCTGGATATGCAATTGCTGCATTGCAATCTTCGAGAGCGACATCAGGTCGGAGATGACCTGCCCCATGCGGTTGGTCGATTTTACAATGTGGTTCAGCGCCTTCAACCCATCCGTATCCGACCCGGGGAGGCACGTTTTAATGACCTCGCTGCAGGCAAGAATGGAGTGCAGCGGATTCCTGAGGTCGTGACTGATCGAGTAGGCGAAGGCTTCGAGGTTATGGTTGGCGGCGGTCAGCTCCGCGTCGTGGCGGCGAAGCGCCTCCTCGGCCCTCTTTCTCTCGGTAATATCGACATGGACCCATAACCGGCCGTACGGCTTTTCGTTGAGGCGAAGGGGAATGAAATTGCGCAGGAACGTTCTTTCGCAGCTCATGCCGACATCCTCGCCGCTGATCGGGTGCCCCTGTCGCACGATCTCTCCGATGCGGGCTATCGCCGAATCCGGATCGGCATAAGAAGGCCGGATTTTTTCAATCATTTCGTCGGCAGAGAGATCCATAAGGTTTTCAGGCGATTCTTTCAGTCCGAAAAGATCGCAGAATGCCTGATTGGCAAATTCCACTTTGTTCTCATCGGTAACCAGCAGGATGCCGGAATACATGCTCGAAAGGATCAGGTAAAACCGCTGCAGGATGAGCTTCTGCCGTTCTTCAAGCCTCCTGCGCTCGGTGATATCGTGAGCGATCGCGATCACGGCGCGCACCGCGCCCCGGGTGTCCCGCTCGGGCAGGATCTGGGTATCGAAGACACACACCTTGCCCTGCCAGGTATTGGAGGACTCAAACCTCAGCGGTTTCCCGGAGGCAAACACCTCCCGCGCGACCTTTTCCCATGGACCGGCCGACTCTTCCGGGGAGCCGTATTCGCGCGCGTTTCGGCCGACGATCTGCTCCGCGGAGAGTCCCGTCCGCTCAAGAACGGCCGGGTTGGCATAGAGAAGTCGCAGGTTCCGATCGAACCGCACGATGAGGTCGGGGATGTTTTCCGACAGCGCGCGGAAACGGTCCTCGCTCTCCCGCAGCGCTATTTCGGCAATTTTCCGGTCGGAGATATCTTCATTCGTCGAGAGGACGAACGTCCGCCCCTCGATTGCAACGGTATCGAGATTGACGAGTACGGTATGTGGAGCGCCCGTCCGGCTGCGAAATGCCAACTCCGCGCCGCGTACGATGCCGCACCGACGGTACTCGTTCAGGATACTCTCCCGCTGTTCGGCATCCTGAACCGGGCCGAGCTCCACCAAGGTCTTTCCGATGACCTCCGCCTTATCGGCATAACCGTACATAGCGAGCCACGCCGGATTTACATCGTACAGCGTGCCGCCGGGGACCGCGGCAAGCGATATGCCGATGGGCATGGCCGCCAGCATGGTTGAAAATTTCTTTTCACTCTCCCGAAGTGCATCTTCGGTGATTTTTCTTTCGGTTATGTCCCTGCTGATGATCGAGACGCCGCCATCCGAGGGGAAAATTTGAACATCAAAGAAGCGTCTCGCGCCCTGAAGATAAAATTCATTTTCATACTGTATGGGCTGCCCGGATTTCATGCACTCGCGGTACCGGTCATCGGCCTTCCTTGTGGCCTCACTATCTCCGAAAAGATCGAAATTTGTTCTTCCCAGGGCTTTTTCCGAACTGATTCCCGATATTACCTCGGATGCCTTGTTCCAGTAGGTGAACTTCAGCTCCCGATCCGCCGCGATGAAGGCGTCTTGAATGCTTTCGGTAAGGATCTTGTACTTTGCTTCGCTCTCCCGCAGGGCATTTTCGGCTTTCCGGTGCCCGGTGATGTCGATATAGGTAATCACCACCCCCTCGATGCGGTTATCCGAAGTCCGGTACGGCTGGGTGGAACGCACATACCACTCCCCCCCTATCGGGATTTCCGTATTGACCGGAACGAGGCTGTCCATGACTGTCCGGGCATTTTCGAGTACCCCGGTCCCGAGGTTCTCCACGGCCATATCCGCGATCGGCCGCCCGACATCCGAAGGAATGAGCTTTATCAGCCTGGTCATCGCCGGTGTAAATCGTCGCACCTTATATTCCCCGTCCAGAAATAGTGTCGGAATATTGGTACTGGAAAGAAAATTATTTAAATCGTTGTTGGTCTCTTCCTGTTCTTCGATCTTCGTCTGCAGCTGCGCATTGACGGTCACCAGTTCCTCGTTGAGCGATTGAAGCTCCTCGCGCGAGGTCTCCATCTCTTCGTTCGAGGCCTGAAGTTCCTCGTTGGAAGATTGCAGCTCCTCATTGGAGCTCTTCAGCTCTTCGACATTGGTCTGAAGCTCGTCACGGATAGTGGCGAGCTCCCGTTCAAGTTGCCGGATCGCCGCCTGATCCGCTTCCAATCCAGGCATCCCCGAGGCTGCCGCCGGCTGGGTGACGGCCTGATCCGAAAAAACGATGAGCGATACTTCCGACCGGTCGGCGGGTTCCCTGCATACCCGTATGGTCAGCATGACAATGCGATCCCGGTTATTCGCGTCGGGGAGGCTGACCGGGAGCGAAACCGGCTCAGGGGTCAGCGAAGCGTTATAAAGCGCTCCGCGCACCCGGTTCCGCATCGGCTCCGGGATCCATGACAGGAAATCAAATGATGACTGTCCGGGAGGCGGCTCTATGAACCGTTTTATCGGCCCGTTAAAGTAGAGAATCTCGTAGCGATTATTGATGAGCACCGCTGCGGGCGCATACAGGGAAAGGAGGGTGTCGCGCGCAAACTCCGTGAGGCACTTGTCGACCGTTGCCGCCTCAGGGTTACGACCCGCACTGCGGGACGGTTTCAGGACGCCCGGCAGGGGAAGGCTGTATGGCCCCGGCTTCGATTGAGGAATACGCCGATAGAGTCGCCGATGCTTATCTCCCATGGATTTGAAGTACGTCTTTCGATGCCCGATAGTTTCGGCGTTCCCGAGGAATAAATACCCGTCGTCCCTGAGTGCATAATGAAAAATCGACAGGCACTTTTCCTGGGCTTCAGGCTCCAGATAGATGAGGACATTGCGGCAGATGATGAGATCGAGCTTGGAAAACGGCGGGTCGGTGAGCATGTTCTGCTTCGCAAAAACGACATGGTCACGGACATGTTTGCTGATCTGGATATGCGAGCCATCCTCGGTACGGGAGAAGTACGATTTGAGGTACGGCGCCGGGATATCCGCTGCAGCGCTTCCCGGATATTTTCCATTCCGTGCAATCGAGAGAGCCGCCTCATTGATGTCGGTGGCAAAAACCTGAACCTCACTACCTTTTCCCTTCGCCTCGATCGAATGCAGCAACATCATGGCGATCGAATATGCCTCCTCGCCGGTCGAACACCCCGGCGTCCAGACGCGAAGCGGATTGCTATATTTTTTATCGGCGAGCAGGGGATGGATTACCTCGCGGCGCAGCCCTTCCCATGCGGAAGGATCGCGAAAAAAAGCGGTTACCCCGATCATCAGGTCGGTCGCGAGGCGGCCGATTTCTTCCGGATTTTTATGGATCATCGCCGAATACTCATCGATGCTCACGAGCCCCTGGAGCGACATCCTCCGCAGTACCCTGCGGGTAATGACGGATTTTTTGTATCCTTCAAACCGGAACCCCGCCTCTTCGTGAAGCAGAGTGAACAGGGCATTGAGTGCGGTCGGGTCCTCGGGATCGATGGCGGAATGCTGCCCGGCAATGGTCTCGACAAGGCCGACGAGGCGCTTCGCGATGTCTTCCGGAGCGAGCACTTCATCGATGATACCCGCTTCGATCACCGAGCCGGGCATCCCGGAAAATTCCGCCGTATCCGGGTCCTGGACAATAACCGTTCCGCCCTTGCACTGTACCTCCCTGACCCCTTGCGACCCATCGGTACCCGTACCCGAAAGGATGACGGCAACGGCATTTTCACGGGCATGTTCGGCAAGTGACGCGAAGAATGTATCGACCGGCAGATGCAGCCCGTTTTTCTTCCGCGATTTTAGATGGAAAATTCCCGATTCAATGGTAATAGCGGAATCGGGCGGGTTGACAAAAACCTTTCCCCGTTCCACGGGCATGCCGCTCTTTATCTCGATAAAATCGCATAAGGGAAATTTTGCGCTCAGGATCCCGGACAGCGGTTTTTTTTTGCCCGGGTCGGGATGCAGGATGAAGACGATGGCGGCATCGAACTTCTCCGGGAGTGCGGTAAGAATCGCCTCGAACGGAGCCGTCCCCCCGGTGGAAGCACCGATCCCGATAATCGGAAATTCGGTTATTTTATCGCGGTGCTGTTCCGGATTTCTGGTATCCACAACGTACCCTCGGTTGATATAATCATCCGGTAAGTTTCAGCATCGGCCCCTGGACCGTATCCGGCACCTTCAGGCTGCGCCGTCCCCATTTTATCGAAGTCTTGAATATAATATAGGTAAAAATTGAAGGTTCAGACTCGACGCCCGTGTGGGAGAAGTCTCCATCGGATAGCAAAAAGGGCGTCCGGATCTCTCCGACGCCCTTCGCACCTTTCCAAATTTCAGCTCCGGAGCTATTTCCCTGCGATCGCCGCCCGATCCTTGCTCTGCGCAATGATCGCCATGGCAAGCATGAGAGCGCCGAACGCGGTCAGGCAGACCCCGGCCCAGATGTTGATGTTGATGCCGAGCGAGCGCTGGTACATCTCCGCTCCTCTCGTGAAAATGCCGTATACCATGATAAGGACGCCGACGATCGTAAAGAGCAGCCCAATGGGAAAACGGATATCTGTTTGCATGGTCGAATCTCCTCTACCAGAAAATAATGTTGAGAACAACGGCAACCGCGACAACGATCGTTCCGAGCGTTGCCGGCTGCGAGTACCAGGGTACCCCTGTTTCCTTTATTCGCGGAGTCAGGGAGTAGACGAGCCCGGTGAGATCGGCATCGGTCTTCTTCTGCCTGGTGGTAAATGACAGGACAATCGTGACGACAAAACAGATGGTCCAGGCGAAGAGCGCGGTCCAGAAATTCTGGGCCATTTCACTCGGATAGGTATAGACGACATGGCCGAGCCAGCCGCCCTTGATGAGGGAGGTGGCGCCGGCCGGCTGCGTAAGGCCATGGTGAATCGCCGCGCTGAAGGTGCCGGACATGAGCCCGATGAATGCCGCGTTGCCGGTCGCCCGCTTCCAGAACATGCCGAGAAGGAAGGTGGCGAAGAGCGGCGCATTGACGAAGGCAAAGATGAGCTGGAGAAAGTCCATGATGTTGTTGAAGTTCGCGGCAAGGTAGGCGGCGCCCATGCTCACGATGGTGCCGAAGACGGTCGCGATCTGCCCCATCCGCAGGTAGTGCTTATCGGACTGTCCCGGCTTGATGTAACTCTGGTAGATGTCATAGGTCCAGACGGTATTGAACGCGGTGACGTTTCCGGCCATACCCGACATGAACGAGGCCATGAGCGCGGTGAGACCGAGGCCGAGCACGCCGGAGGGAAGGAAGTGCCCGAGCATGAGCGGGATGGTGTTGTTGTAGTCGAGGGTACCGTCGGCGAGCTTTGGAATTGCAAAACCGCTGCCGCTCCGGGAGGTGAGCGCGATGGCGATCATGCCGGGCAGGATAACGAGGATCGGGATGAACATCTTCGGAATGGCGCCGATGAGCGGGGTGTTACGCGCCGCGGACATCGACTTCGCTGCCATGGCCCGCTGGACAACGAGGAAGTTCGTGCACCAGTAGCCGAACGAGAGCACAAACCCGAGCCCCATGACCAGGGCAAACCAGTTGATCCCCATGGGATTGGCCGCCGGAGAACCCATGTGCGCCCAGCTCCTGGTCCAGGCATCAGAGGAAAAACCCCCATTGGTCGCCACGACATGCAGCCGGGCCTGCACCTGGCCCCATCCGCCGGCACTTTTGAGCGCCAGGAATACGAGCGGAACGAATCCCGCGACGATCAGGAAGAATTGCAGCACCTCGTTATAGATCGCCGAGGTCAGGCCTCCAAGACCGGTGTAGACGAGAACTATGATTGCCGAAACAAGGATGCTCACGTTGAAGTTCCAGCCGAGCAGGATCTCCATGAGTTTCGCCATGGCGAACATGGAAATTCCGGACGCAAAGATGGTCATGATCGCGAAGGTGATGGCGTTGAACCCGCGCGTCTTTTCGTTGAACCGGAGCTTGAGATACTCGGGAACGGAACGCGCTTTGGAGCCGTAATAAAACGGCATCATGAAAACCCCGAGGAAGACCATGGCGGGAATTGCGCCGACCCAGTAAAAATGGCAGGTGGTGATGCCGTACTTTGCACCGGATGCACCCATGCCGATAACCTCAAGTGCACCGAGATTGGTGGAGATGAAAGCGAGTCCGGTGATCCAGGCGGGTATGGATTTTCCAGAGGTGAGGAAGTCCGAGCTGGTCTTCATCGATCGCTTCAGAACCCAGCCGATCCCCATCACAAAAGCAACATAGATCGCCATGATGGCGTAATCGATTACGCCGACCTGAATGTGCATACACTCCCCTTTCACGGTGAAAAGATGCGAAACAGTGGTCTCTGAAAATAAGCCGTGGAGGAGGCTAAGTCAACATAAGAAAGGAAGATATACGCCTATTTCCCGCAAAATGTAATTTTTATGGCTATGATCGCCATCATCGACTACAACGCCGGCAACCTGACTTCAGTCAAGAGGGCGCTCGACTACCTCGGGCTGGATTCGACCGTCTCGGCCGACCCGCGGGTACTGCGCTCCGCCGAACGGCTGATTTTCCCCGGGGTCGGACATGCAACCTCTGCCATGACCACCCTCCGCGAGCGCGGACTCGACCTCGTGCTGGAAACGGCCTTTACGGCCGGAACGCCGATCCTCGGCATCTGCCTGGGCACCCAGATCATCCTTTCCCGTTCCGAAGAGGGCGACACCCCCTGCCTGGGGATCATCGAAGGGAACGTTCCGCGCTTCAAGCTTACCGATCCCGCGCTCAAGATTCCGCATATGGGGTGGGATTCGGTTCGACTCGTCCGGCAGCACCCCGTGCTGCGCGACATAAAACCGGGCGACGAATTCTACTTCGTCCATTCGTTCTACCCGCAGCCGTCCGATCCCGCCGCCGTCATCGGCCTGGGCGACTATGAGATCGAGTTCCCCGCGATCATCGGGCGAAACAACCTCATCGCCCTGCAGTTTCACCCCGAGAAAAGCGCGAGTGCGGGACTCGGTATCCTGAAAAACTTTTCGACCTGGGACGGCGGAGCATGCTGAGCAAAAGAATCATCGCCTGCCTCGATGTGCGCGACGGCAACCTGGCGAAGAGCGTCAAGTTCGTCGACACAAAGGACATCGGCGACCCCGTGGCGGCGGCGAAGCGCTACTACGAAGAGGGTATCGACGAGCTCGTCTTTTACGACATCACCGCATCGAGCGATAAGCGGAATATCATGATCGACACGGTGAGTGCGGTCGCGGCCCAGGTCTTCATCCCGTTCTCGGTCGGCGGGGGACTGCGAACGGTCGAGGATTGCACGGCGGTTCGGCTCGCCGGCGCCGAGAAGGTCAATGTCAATACCGCGGCGGTCGCGAACCCGCGGATCATCGCCCAGACCGCCGCGCTTCTCGGGTCGCAGGCGGTGGTGCTCTCCATGGATGTTTTGCGGACCGGCGTCGGCGCCCGCACCCCGTCGGGCTACGAGATCGTCACCCACGGAGGCCGGACCCGCACCGGGCTCGATGCGCTCGCCTGGGCCAGGGAGGGCGAAAAGCTCGGCGCCGGGGAGCTGGTGGTCAACTCCATCGATGCCGACGGCACCCGGGACGGCTACGAAATCACCCTGACACGCATGATCGCCGAAGGGGTCCGCATTCCGGTCATCGCCTCGGGCGGCGGCGGGAACCCCGACCATCTCTACGAGGTCCTCACCGCGGGCCGGGCCGATGCGGCCCTCGTCGCCTCGATCCTTCCTTATAAGGAGTACACGGTGCGGGAGATCAAACTCGCCCTGCGAAAAAGGGGCCTCAAGGTTCGTCTCGCGGAATAGGCGGGCAGTGAATCCACCCCCTTCCGGCTTCGATTCGTTTCAAGCATGCCGGAATGAATCCATGATCTTTCGAGACTTTCGGTCCGATACCGCAAGATTTCCCTTGCAGCATTTCCATCCGCATTGCACAATTAAAGCAGGGGTGTGCGGTGAGGGGCACAACACTTAAAGGGTTACATGCAATGAATCTGCCAAATTGCTGGGAAATATATAAATGCGGACATGTTTCTGGAGACGGCCCCTCCCCGGACGCGGAGGGGTGCATCGCGGCCAGGGAGAATCTCGGTCACAGCTGCTGGACCCTGGACGGAACGGTCTGCGCCGGCAAGAGGCACGGGAGCGCACAGGAGAAGAAAACAGAGTGCGGGCAGTGCCGGGTATTCCACTCGTTCAAGGGGCTGAAAGGCCGCTCCGCCCTCGAATTCGAACGCCTCTTCGAAGATGAGCGTAAGCGGTACCACGCGCTGGCGCGCACCTGGGTAAAAATAAGGCGATAGGCCGGCTCAGGCGCCATTTCCGGATTCCGCACGGCCCGCATGCCGCGAAGTGGTCAGCGTCAGGGCCTCGTTCATCGCCCCGGTACGATACCCTTCAAGGTCGAGCGCCACAAAGACGAACCCGGCTTTTTTGCAGATCGCCGCCACCTCTTGGCGCCGGGCCCACGCCGATTCGATCGACTCCGGCGCTACCTCGACGCGCGCACAATCGCCGTGGCTGCGGACCCGGAACTGACCCAGGCCAAGCGACCGCAATCCGGCCTCGGCCAGGTCGATCCTCTTCAGCTTTTCACCGGTGATCTTTTCTCCATAGGGAAATCGCGAAGCGAGGCAGGCGTAGGCCGGTTTGTCGGCGGTCGGCAGTCCTCGTTCGCGCGACAGGCGGCGGATCTCCGCCTTGGTCAATCCCGCCTCCAGAAGCGGCGATACAACGCCGAGCTCGGCCATGGCGCGCCTTCCCGGACGGTAATCGGACAGATCGTCGCTGTTGCTGCCGTCGAAGACCGCATCGAGGCCCTCCGCGTCGGCGATCTTCTTGATTTTAGAGAACAGCTCCTTCTTGCAGTAGTAGCAGCGGTCCGGGGGATTATCCGAAAATCCGGGAATATCCGTCTCTTCCGATTCGATGACCCGGTGCGGCAGCCCCATCGAGCCCGCGAGCGCGACCGCCGCGGCCAGTTCGGAGGTCGGGTAGGTGGAGGAGGATGCCGTGACGAGCAGCACCCGCTTGTCGAGCACCTCCCCGGCCACGCTCGCCAGGAAGGTGCTGTCGACGCCCCCTGAAAAGGCGATAACCGCGGACCGGTATCTGCCGATCACCCGGTTTAACTGTTCCGTAGAACCATCTATATTTGACATAGAGATCGAATTTCTCCCTTCTGAAGCCGGATTATCCCGCATGCTGAAAATTATATTATGCAATCGGCACCCCTTTTCGGGACGTGGGGCGGACGACCGTCCCCACTCTCCCTCAATTGCCGTCACCCGGCAGACACCCTCATCGCCATCGGAGCATGCCCCCCTCAATGAATGCCAGCGCCGAGCTCATCGATAAAATGCGTGCCGCCTCCACCCCGGAGGCGGCAATCGAGGCATTTGTCCGCATGTACCGGAAGCGACTCGACGGCGAGCCGTCGACCATCGCGGAGGCCGACATCATCCCGGTAGCCGCCGGCTCGGTTCCAAACCTTTCCGAGCTCGATAGCTACACCGAAGCCGGCCGGGCGGCACTGGCAAAAACGGCCATCATCAAGCTGAACGGCGGCCTGGGAACCACCATGGGGCTCAACGGCCCGAAATCGCTCATCCGGGCCAAGGATGGCTTTACCTTTCTCGATATCACCGTCCGGCAGGTCGGGCACATGAACGAGAGCCTCGGCATCACCGTGCCGCTCCTGCTCATGAACAGCTTCTTCACCGATCGCGCCACACAGCAGGCGCTCGCCGAGATGGGCCCGACGGAGAGAGATTTTGTCGACATTTTTTCGCAGCATAAATTTCCCAAGGTGCATACGGAGACGCTCTCCCCGGTTTCGTGGCCCGACGCCCCCCTCCTCGAGTGGAACCCCGCCGGGCATGGCGACCTGTTTCTCTCCCTCCGCTCTTCGGGCCTCCTGCAAAAACTACTCGACCTCGGTTACCGCTCCCTGTTCGTCTCGAATATCGATAACCTGGGCGCGCAGATCGATCTGTCGATTCTCGGCTATTTCGTGACCGAGGGGGTCGACTTTCTCATGGAGGTCACCGACCGGACCGCGATGGACCGCAAGGGCGGTCACCTGGCGCGGCTTAAAAACGGACGACTGGCGCTCCGCGAGGCGGGACAGTGCGCCCCCGAGGATGTCGCTTCTTTCAGGGATGTCTCACGGTACTCCTTTTTCAACACCAATAATATCTGGATAAGCCTCGATGCGGTGCAGCGCTGTCTCGACGCCAAGTGCAACCTCTCCCTGCCGCCGGTCATCAGCCGGAAGAACCTCGACGTGCGTAACCCCGCCTCCCCGACCGTGCTCCACTTCGAGTCCGCACTCGGATCGGCGATCTCCCTCTTCGACAGAAGCGCCGCGCTCCGGGTACCCCGTTCGCGCTTCGCGCCCGTAAAAAACTGCGACGACCTCCTCGTGGTCTGGTCCGATTACTACCTGCTCACGCCCGACTACCACCTGTGCGTCAACCCGGCGCGCCGGTCGCGCCCCATTTCGCTCTCCCTCGATCCGGCCTACTACTCCCGGATCGATCTCCTGCAGTCGCGCTTCCCGGAAGGGGCGCCGTCGCTGGTCGATTGCGCGTCGCTCTCGGTGAGCGGTGACATCAGATTCGGCCGGGACGTCGCGGTGCAGGGAGCGGTAACGCTGACCAATAAACAAAACGACCAGGCCGTCGTCGACGACGGCGCCGCGCTGTCCGGCGACCGGCAGTTCTAAGACTCCGCGGGCACCGATGGAAAACGTTTCACAGCTCACCCTTCCCCTCTTTGCACCGGCCACCTTCGACGAACTGCTGGCACGCCACAAAAGCCGGGACACCCTCTCGGTCGTGGTGAACGGTCGCCTGCGGCGCGGCTGGCAGGTGCGCACCCAGCCCCTGTCGCAAACCCGGGTGCTCATCATCCCGCCCTATCTGTCCGATGCGCCGGAGGAGATAAAGGGCTGCCTCGTCGAGTGGGCCCTGCTCCCCTACCGGGCACGCCGCCCGTACGCCGTCGCGCTCCGCGAAAAACGGAGCTCGCTCGAAAAAAAAATCTGGCAGTACGTCGAATCCCTGCCCCACGCCCCGCGCCGCTCGTCGCGCTTCGATCCCGCGAAGTTTTCAGGTTTCACAAGCGGCACGGTCTACGACCTGCGGGAGGTGTTCGATTCGGTCAATGCCTCCCGGTTCGGCGGGAACCTCCGGGCGCTCGTCCGCTGGGGGGACGCCTCCTCGAAAACGTCGTACCACATGGCGAAAACCGACGCGGCCGGAACCCGTTTCCACCTGATCACCATCGCCGGGATCTACAACCATCCGCAGGTGCCCCGCTTCGCCATAGAGGCGATCATGCACCACGAGATGCTGCATATCGCCATCCCTCCCTACCGGAAAAACGGCAGGATGGTTATTCACGGAAGGGAGTTCAGGGAGACGGAGGAGCGGTTTACGCACTTCCGGGAGTGGCGGACCTGGGAACGGGAACGGTTGCCGTTTATCATGAAGCGGCGGTGGTTGAAGAGGTTGATGAAGATATAATCGAATAGAACCCCTTCCCCTTCAGGTCCCGTTGGGATTCACTATCTTGAACCCCTGAACAACCCCGGAGGTCATCCCCGCCCGTTTAGATAAAATATATTGCTTTAATCTTAAAATTAGTGTATATTAGCATATGGGTGGAAAGTATGCGGCGGGAAGCGCTGCGGTCGGAGCCGCTGTTGCTCGCGGTCGGCCACGGAAGTTTGCACGCTCATGTCGCCCGTTGCACAGGCAACCGGCGATGGTGTTCTTTGACATTGTCGGAATTTTTGCGGTCGGCACATAGTGCGTGAGCCATGTCTATATTTTTCTTTTTCTCCCCTCTCCATTTTATGGAGAGGGGCCGGGGGTGAGGCGGAGAGGGGGCCCCTGGAGGTCAAAAAACCGGCAAATTCTGCCGGAATGAAGCCCGGAAAAAAAATAATTTAAAAATAAAAAAATCGATTTATTAATTGAATCAATGAGTTAAGTATGAATTTCGTGCAAATTTCGTGCAATTAGAGGG